>JBAVOG010000918.1:0-3804 GCA_049691875.1 Burkholderiales bacterium
GTGGGGATGCTGCTCGCCACCTGGAACTGGGTGTAGCGCGCCATGTCGCCCACCATGTTCATGCCGATCCGCTGATCGAGGATCTTCTGCAGATCCTCGGGCAGCGACACGTTCTCGACGACAAAGCCCGAGAGCTCGAGTCCGAGCGCCTTGAAGTTGTCGGCAAGCTTCTCGCGGAGCTTGGCCGCAAGCTCGTCCTGGTTCGCGGCGAGGTCGAGAAACGGGATGCCGGATTCGGCGAAGAGATCGGTCATCGAGCCGACGATCGTGTTGCGCAGCTGCCCGGACAGGTCATCGCCCATGTAGCGCTCGCGCGTGCCGCTGACGTTCAGGTAGAACGCCTTCGGATCGACGATGCGGTAGGTGTAGATGCCGAACGCGCGCAGCCGCACCGCGCCGAATTCCTTGTCGCGGAACGTGATCGGATTCGGCGTGCCCCACTTCTGATCGACCTGGAGCCGGGTGCTATAGAAGTAGACGTCGCTCTTGAAGGGCGATTCGAAGAGCTTGTCCCAGTTCTTGAGATAGGTGAGGACCGGGATCGTCTGGGTGGTGAGCTTGTAGCGGCCGGGCTGAAACACGTCGGCCACGCGTCCCTCGTCGACGAACAGGGCCAGCTGGGATTCCCGGACCGTGAGGCTCGCCCCGTACTGGATCTCCATGTCCTGCATCGGATAGCGGTAGGCAAGCGTTCCCTGGTCATCCTCGGTCCACTGGATGATGTCGATGAACTGCTTCTTGACGAAATCCCACAGCGCCATGGCCGGACTCCTCAGGAAAGTCGAAACCGCGGTAGTTTAGTCCCACTCGGCGTGCGCGCGGGCATTCAAGCGGCGCAAGCCCGGCGCCACGCGTGATTTACTACCGGGCGGGCGCGCCTAGGGCCGGCCGATGCGCAGGTAGGCGGTGGTGCGAGTGTTGCGCTCGAGCAAGTCCGTGACGAAGCGGTCGAACGGCAGGGCATAGCGGCGCTTCAGCACGCGCGCCGATGCCTTCAGCGATTCGATCGCCACGCGCGCCGGCCCGCCCTTGAATGCCAGCACGATCATGTTCACCCTATCCTGCGCCGGGAGGCAGAGCACGCGCCCGTCGAACGCCTCCTCGATACGCGCCAGGTACTTGCCGAAGCCCCGCTCCTCGGCGATGAAGTTGACGACCATGATCCCGCGGCTGCGCAACGTCTCGCGGCACGCTTCGTAGAACGCCTGCGTGGCGAGCGCCTTGACGGACCGACCGTCATCGAAAGCGTCGAGCAGGAGCACATCGGCGCAGTCCGTGTGCGCCGGAACCCACTTCGCACCGTCCTCGAGCTCGATGGCGAGGCGCTCGCATTCCGTGGGCAGGCCGAACAGGCTGCGCGCCGCGGCAAGCACGCGCGGATTGATCTCGACCGCGGTCATGCGCGCCTGGGGCAGGCGGGCGTTCACGAATCGCGCGATGGAGCCGCCGCCCAGTCCGATCATCGCGATGTCGCGCGGCGCGGGCTCGAACAGCAGGAACGCCATCATCGCCCGCGTGTATTGCAGCTCGAGCTCGTCGGGACGCGAGAGGCGGATCGCGCTCTGGATCGCCGGGCCGCCGAGATGCAGCAAGCGCACGCCGCGCTCTTCGCTCACCTCCACGCTCGAGTGCTTTCCCGCGAGCCAGCGCCGTAAGCCCTTCATCACCGCTATCGCTAGAATCGACTATCCATTCGACGAGGCCGGATTATGCAGTGCTTCAAGCGGTGCGTCCTCGCATTTCGCGCGATCGCCGTGCTCGTGGTGGCCAGCACTTACGAACGAACCCTTCCCGGACCGCTGGTGGACCGAGCGGGACGCCGCGCCCAACGTCGTGCTCGAGAGCGCGAAGTTGCTCTTCTACGTGCTGGGCGGCCGCCGATAATCAGATTGCGGACCTCGAGAAACCGGGTCACTGGCGACGGCTAGATTTCTCTCCCCTCCATTTCACGGAGGAGTGCCGGCGCAGCCGCCAGTTTCTTCCCCTCATTTTCAAGGAGGGGTGGCTGCGAAGCAGCCGGGGTGGTTCAGCTTGCTCTCGTGTCCTCTCGGCTCGCGGGAATTCCGGCTAACACCCCGGCAGCACCCAGTGCTATATTTTGCGCTCGCCGAAAGAGGGCGCGCCGCATCCTTCAGTGCAAGGACACCGCGCATGGCCGCACTACCCAAGACGGGTTTGCCCGCCGGATTTAGGACCCACTAAATCCGCCCAACGCCTTGATTCCGCGTGCCAGCTAACCTTCATCCGACTTCATATCGACCGCTGACCTACGATCTGAAGTGGGCAGAGAAGGAGATCGGTACTCGGCTGAAAGCGGCATCTGGGCTCGAGCCTGCCTGAGGCGCACGCGTCGGCGGGCGCCAATCGTGTCTCGTGGCCCAACCATGCGTTCGAGCGTCCGGACGATTACAACGCTGCGGAACCGAGTGGAGGAACGAACATGTCGAATGTGGTTGCTGAAGTCACGACGGAGGTCTTGCAAGCTTTCGCCGACGCGTGGAATCGTCATGATGCCGATGCCCTCATGTCATTCATGACGGAGGATTGTGTATTCGAGGCTTCTGCGGGCCCCGACATCTGCGGCACCCGATATGCAGGCCGGGAGGCCGTGAGAGCGGCCTTCGCGGAAGTCTGGGCAACCTTCCCCGATGCGCACTGGCGTAACGCGCGCCATTTCGTTCGTGGGGACCGAGGAGTGTCGGAGTGGATATTCTCGGGAACACGGGCGGACGGCGCTCGCGTCGAAGTCCATGGCTGTGATCTGTTCACTTTTCAAGACGGCAAGATCGCGTTGAAGAATTCTTACCGCAAGAACCGCCCGCCCGTCGGCAGCCCGATGCGTTGAGTCCGCCAGCGCACGAGACCCCGTGACGCCCAATCACCCGCTCGATCGTCAAGCCGCCATAGTAGGCATTGGGTCAGAGCCCCCGATTCATCCTAGGCGAAGCGGTTTACGGAGTTTAGGGCTCCGACCCAGGTGCTTACGACCGCGAATGATTGAACGTGTAGTCGCCGATCTGCTGCTCCCCCGCCTCGCCCACCGCGATCAGCCGCATCCGCATCGTGAACGCCGGCATCGTCTTCAGCCACGCGGCGGACGGGATCACGAGCACCTCGCCCGTTACCGCATCGAACGGCACGTCGGCCAGGCGTGCGTCCGGCGCGCCGCCGTCTCGCATCTGCACGACGTCGAGGCGCGTCACACCTGATAGCGGCGCGCGCATGCGCGAGATGACTGCGTCGTCGTCTGCGCGGATGGTGCAGTTCACGCTGCCGCCGGGCTCGAGCCGGTATTCGCGCAGGTTCAGGCCCGCCTGCTTCATCGCCTCGACTAACGGTGCGGTCACCACCATGCTCACCTTGCCGTCCTTCACCGCCGCGCGCACGTCCGAGGCGAGCGCGGCGATTCCCTCGAGCTGCCGGGTGCAATGCGCACAGCCCAGGAGATGCTCCTCGAGCGTCGCTTCGCGCTTCTCCGGCACTTCGCCCATCCAATAGGCGAGGAGCGTCTCGAAGCCGATCGGGTTTTCGCACGTCATCGTTCTGCCTTTCCCTCGCCCATGCACTCGCGCAGGCGCGCCAGCGCGCGGTGTCGGATGACGCGTACGTTCCCGCCGCTGATCGACAGGTCCGCGCCCACCTCGTCTGCCTGCTTGTCGGCGAAGAAGCTGAGCACCACTACCGAGCGCTCGCGCTCGGACAGAGCGTCCAGGCACCCGGCGAGGCGATCGGGGTCGAGCGCCAGCGGCTCCGGCGCCTCGAAGGCCTCGGCGGCGTCGCCCCAGATTTCGAGCAGCGCTTCGC
>JBAVOG010000919.1:0-1975 GCA_049691875.1 Burkholderiales bacterium
GTGCTGACGCGCGCGCCGGAAGGCAAGATCCTGCAGCGCCGGGCCGCGAAGGTAGCTGCCGATCCAGATCATGATCTGGCGCTCCTCCGCGTGGCCGGCCCGCCTTACAAACCGCTGGTGATCGGCGACCCGCGCCAGGTGCGCGAAGGCCGCATCTATCTCTTCACCGGCTATCCGCTAGGCGAGGCACTGGGCGCCTATCCGGTGACACATCGCGCGATGATCTCGGCAGTTGCCCCGGTGGCCATCCCCAGCGCGCGGGCGAATCAGCTCGACCCCGAACTGATCCGGCGCCTCACGGGTGGGGCGTTCGAGATCTTCCAGCTCGACGCGACCGCGTATCCGGGTAACAGCGGCAGCCCGCTCTACAACCCGGACTCGGGCGCCGTGGTCGGCGTGATCAACATGGTGTTCGTGAAGGACACCAAGGAAGCCGCGCTTACCAACCCCAGCGGGATCTCGTACGCTATTCCGTCGCGGCATATCGCCGATCTGCTAAGTACCGTTCGTTAGGACGCTAGAACCTATCTCATAATCCCACGCGGCCGCGTGGGATTATGAGATAGGTTCTAGTCTCCGAACCACCCCCCGCCTTTCGGGCGGACCCCGCACCCGGCCCGAAGCACAGAGGCTTCGGGCGTTCGGCGGCTCGCACGTGCGCAGGCACGTGCTTCGAAACCCCGCCTCACCCTTAGTGGGAAGGGGAAAAAACCTAAACCAATTCGCGTCGCTTGCCTACTCCTCAGCTCCGCGCTCCTGCCTCGCTATTCCGCTCACTGGCTCCGCTGAGTGGTGCGTATCGCCCGCCAGATCCGCTCGGGCGTAAGCGGCATCTCGAGGTCGGTGACGCCGAGCGAGGCGAGCGCGTCGAGGACGGCGCTGGTGACGGCAGCTGGTGCACCGATCGCGCCGGACTCGCCGCAGCCCTTGGCGCCGAGCGGATTGTGCGTACAGGGCTGGCTCTGGTCGATCTCGGTGACGAATGCCGGGAGATCGTCGGCGCGCGGGATGGCGTAGTCGAGAAACGATCCGGTCAGGAGCTGGCCAGACTCGGGGTCGTAGACCGTGCGCTCGAAGAGCACCTGGCCAATGCCCTGCGCGAGTCCGCCGTGCACCTGGCCTTCGACCACCATCGGGTTGATCACCGTGCCGACGTCGTCCACCGCCCAGTAGCCAACCAGGCGCGCCTCGCCGCTCTCGGGGTCGATCTCCACTTCGCACACTTGCGCACCGTTGGAGAAGGCGAAGTTCGGCGGGTCGTAGAAGGCCGACTCGTTGAGGCCCGGTTCCATTTCGGCGGGCAGACTATGGGCGCGGTTGGCGGCTTGCGCGACGTCGCCGAACGCGATGCGCCGGTCGGTGCCCGCGACCGCGAACTCGCCGGCGGCGAAGACAATGTCTGCTTCCGCTGCCTCGAGCATGTGCGCGGCGAGGCGCCTGCCCTTGTTGATGATCTTCGTGGCGGCCCGGTCGAGCGCCGAGCCGCCCACAGCGATCGAGCGCGAGCCGAAGGTGCCGGTGCCGAAGGGTACTGCGGCGGTGTCGCCTTCTAGGATGCGGATCGTGGAGAGCTTGACGCCGAGGCGCGAAGCGAGGATCTGCGCGAACGTGGTCGCGTGGCCCTGGCCGTGGCTGTGGGTGCCGAGCGCCGCATGGACGCCGCCTTTTGCGTCGACGCGGATCTCTGCAGCCTCGAAAAATCCCGCGCGCGCGCCCATCGCACCGGCGAGCTTCGAGGGCGCGATGCCGGAGGACTCGACGAAGCACGCGATGCCGATGCCGCGCAGCCGGTGACGCACCGCGGCGTCCTTGCGCCGTGCTTCGAATGACGCGTATTCCGCGCGCGCGAGCGCACTCGCCAGCATGCGCGGGAAATCTCCCGAATCGTAGGTGGGGCCGATGGGAGTCTTGTAGGGTATCGCCTCCGGCGGGATGAGATTGCGGCGGCGAATCTCGGCGCGGTCCAGCGCGAGCT
>JBAVOG010000920.1:0-1986 GCA_049691875.1 Burkholderiales bacterium
AGCTCGCGCAGCGTGGCTTGCCGAGCAGGCGCGCGTTGCCGCCGGCCTCTGGCGTGAGGTGAGCGACGCGCGAGAGTAATACTGTGCAGTGCTCGTTCCCATTCCAGGTGGCGTGCGTTCAGGGGAATCATGCATCCGCTGGGGCGCGAGACCCTTGACTTCGGCGCTTCACGCCGAGAAATTCCCATCCACGATCGTCGGTTTTTCTTACGTCGCCCGCTTGTCAAAAGGGAAAGTCCTAATTAAATTAATAGCATAGGAACTTGGCCGAGAAATTGCTTCAACACATGGTGAACGAGTCGCGAGCCGCACGAAAATGGGATGAGGCTCGCGGGCTACTTGTCATCTTCGGTTTCTTGGGGAACGCATCATGAGATTCGAAAAGCTCGCCAGAGCACTCGCATTCGGCGCCCTGCTCACGGCTTCCGCGGCGCAGGCTGCCCTGATTGAAGGCACGCCAACTCCTTTCGGCCTACCTGCGGACCCGATGCCGCGTTTTGGCACATTGATCGACTTCGATGATGGAACAACGGGCACGCCGCTGGCAGCCAATCAGTATGTCGGGATGGGCGTCACGTCGATCGCAAATACCCTCGGTCCCCAACTGCAGTACTTCCCGACTTCTCAGAGCGCTCCAAACTACATCGGCACAGGCCCCAGCGCTAATAATTGGGAGGCCGATATCCTGGTCGAGTTCGCCGCGTTGCAAGCGGCAGTCGGGATCGGCATTGCGGGCCCGACGACGCTCCAGTTTGAGTTGCTGGACGGAGCAATGGCGGTCCTCGAAGGCTATAGCCTCCGGACAACGCCGACAAACACCTACTACTTCATCAACCGGGCATCTCCCGATGTACGTTACCTGCGTGTAGCGGGTGACTTCGTCGCGATCGACGATTTGCAGTTCGACGTTCAGACGGTGTCTGTGCCCGAACCTGCCACGCTCGCGCTTCTCGGCTTGGCCCTCGCCGGTCTCGGCTTCTCGCGCCGCAAGCTTAAGCAGTAGTCGCTGGTCCGGCATCAATACAGGCCCCGCTCCGGCGGGGCTTTTTGTTTCCGGCGCTTGTAGAATGCTGCGGTCTCGAACATCGCGGCCTTCCCCCAATGCCTCCTAGCCTATGTATACGTTGCCTTCCATGAAAGAGGGCGCGACCAACCTCCTAGCCAGCCAGATCGTGCGATCCGCCCGCTACGTCGAGCGGATGCTCGCGCCCGAGTGAGGACGAGGCGGGCATCCACTCGCCATTGCGCGGGATGACTGTCGCTGTCAGTCGCAGGCCTCCGGCGGAAATCGAAAGGCGTCGTGCGGAACTGCCGCGGCCGGAGTTCCCCCCGGAGCTGCCGGTCACTCGACAGCGGGCGGAGATCGCGCGTGCGATTCGCGATCATCAAGTGATCATCGTCTGTGGCGAGACCGGCTCGGGCAAGACCACGCAGTTGCCGAAGATCTGCCTCGACATCGGTCGCGGGGTGGAGGGTCTGATCGGCCACACCCAGCCACGACGCATCGCAGCGCGCGCAACTGCCGCGCGCATCGCGCACGAGCTGAAGAGCGAGCTCGGCCAGGTGGTCGGATACAAGATCCGGTTCACCGACCGCGTGAGCCCGGCCGGCTACGTGAAGCTGATGACCGATGGCATTCTGCTGGCGGAGACGCAGGGGGATCCGGAGCTGCGCCAGTACGACACGATCATCATCGACGAGGCACACGAGCGGAGTCTCAACATCGACTTCCTCCTCGGTTATCTCCGGCAACTCCTGCCGCGGCGTCCCGACCTGAAGGTCATCGTGACATCGGCGACGCTCGATGCCGAGCGCTTCGCACGCCACTTCGCGGCGGCGGGCGGCCAACCAGCGCCTGTAATCGAAGTCTCGGGGCGACTCTATCCGGTCGAGACGCGTTACCGGGCGCCCCAGCCGATTCGCGTAACCGGTCCCGGCCGCACCGCGAGCGATGCGGGCAACGAGATCGATCTGAACGAGTCGATC
>JBAVOG010000921.1:0-3734 GCA_049691875.1 Burkholderiales bacterium
CGCAGTAGCGACGCATTCGGCCGATCCCGCTAGGCCACCTGCCGCCTGCCTGCGCGCTGCTCCTCGGCGATACGCTCCCGCAGCATCCGGATGGATTGAATCTGTCCAGCGTCGCCGTTCACGTCGACGCGCGCCGCCGCGGGATCGAGGTCGATCCACCGCTGCTGGGTCTCGAACACTTCCCAGTCCTGGCGGAACGCCGTGTCGATCTGCTCGAACAGCATGTCGGTCACCTGGGGCTGATCGAGCAGGAAATTGTGCGCCTGCGCCCAGAAGTAGTGGCAGGTCCGCTCCGACTCCGGCGTGATCGCATTGAGATTGCGCATTTCGATGCCGCCGGGAAGATTGCCCTCCGCGGCGAATGCGCCCGTTTTCATCTGCGGGGCGCCTTGCCCGGTGTCGAGCGCCCCGACATCGAGCCGGATGAACGCCGGTGGCACGAAATTGATGAACTGCCAGCGATCGACATTGCCGCGAAACCCGCCCGCTTTTACGTACGTTGCCGGTGGCGGCGTATCGATCATCCAGCGCGCGACGGTCACGTCGTTCGCCGTGCGCCTGGTCTGCGTCTTCGCCGCTTCTGCAGTGGCATGGTTGCCGATCGTCGACTTGTGCACGAACGACAGGTGCGTCAGGTCGAGCAGGTTCTCGATGATCAGCTCGTAGCTCGCCTTGACATTGAAGACCGTGCCCTTGGCCCGCCAGAGCGGATCATCGAGCCAGTGGAAGTCGACGATTTCCGCGGGATCGGCGCGTGCCGGGTCGCCCATCCAGACCCAGATCCAGCGGTGCCGCTCGACCACCTGATAGCGCTTCACGCGCGCCGACTCGGGAATCGTTGCCTGTCCGGGGATATGCACGCACTTGCCGGTGCAGTCGTACGTGAAGCCGTGATAGGCGCACTCGAGCTGGTCGTTATGCAGCGTCGCCTTGTGCAGCGGATACCGGCGATGGCAGCAGCGGTCCTCGAGGGCGACGACCTCGCCGCTCTTCATGCGGTACAGCACGACCGGCTCACCGAGCAAGATGCGCCCGAACGGACGCTCACCTGTGACCTCTTGGTCCCATGCGGCGACGTACCAGGCGTTGCGCAGGTACATCTGAAAATCCTCCTGGGCCGGGACGGCGGTAAGTTTCGGTGCGGGCCAGGCTGCGGTCAAGTACGGCCGGGTGGACTACCGATTCCTGCGCACTACCTTGCCGGGCTATCGAAGGCTGGATCGCGCCCCAGCGTGACCTGGATGAGCCCCCCGCTGCCGGTGCCGAAGAGCACGTTCGCGAGCATCTCGAAGGTGCCGTCCTTCCAGCGATAGGTCCAGGCTTCGGTCGCCGTGCGCTTGAAGGTCGAGCGTTCCATCGGCGGGCCGAGTCGGTCAAGGACGAGGTCGCGACTGGCCTCCTGGGGTAACGAGTCGAAATTCTGCCTGGTCAGCACCTGGACATACTCGGTGACGCGACCGTCGCGGTCGAACACCGCCCGCCAGGTGAAGAAGCCGGACGGCGCGGTGACGAAGTACCATGCGCGATCACCCGATGCGAGTTTGCGCTCGGTTGCCGGCGCGCCGAGCCGGGCACGCACCGCCTCCTGCGAGTCTCCGATGCTAACCGTTCTCTGGGTGGGAACCGCGCAGCCAGCAAGCACCAGCGCAATCCATAGGGTCGGCAGGAATTTCATCGACCTGCTCGTGCGTGAATATTCGCGTCTACTATATTGTAAAGCATGGCGGCGGGAATCGGCCTTGCAGGCCGCGCTCGCGCCTGCAGGCGATGTGGCGTTTGCCGGCTCGAACGTGCGCAGGCACGTTCTTCGAATTCCCGGCTTACCCCGCGACCTGCAGGTCCCTGTCAGTGCTGGATTTTCGCCTACCTCGGATGGGGCCGGATTTCCGTCAATACCCCCACTCTTACCCCCAGCACCTTCGGATCGTGTCGCATGTTCGCGGAATCACGCCGCGAACAACACCGACACCTCGCCGGTGGCGCGGGACTTGTCCCGCGGCCGGATGAGGATCTCGACATCGCGGTCGAGCAAAGTCATGAAGTGCATGAGCCGTTCCGACGAAAACCGGTTGAGCTTGTAGTGCTTGAGCTCCGAGATATGGGGTTGCGGGATGCCGAACAGCGCCGCCGCCTTGGCTTGCGTAAGCCGCCCCTCCTTGATCAGCTCGTTGACCCGCATGGCCAGTTGCACGCGGAGCTTCCGCTCGCCCGCGTCCCGGTAGCCCAGGTCACGAAACACGTCGCCGGTACCGGCATCCACCTTCTCACTCTTCCTTGCCATAGCGCACCTCGTAGTCTGAACGCGCCGCCCTCAGGCGCTCGTGGATCAAGTCGACATCCTTCTTCGCGGTTCGGAAGCCGCTCGGGGACTTCTTCTGAAAACAGTGCAGGACGTAGACGGCTTTCGCGAACCGCACCGTGTAGGCCACGCGGTAAGTATCTCCGCGATGGTCCTCGACAATTTCGAATACCCCCGGCCCTTCGCCCTTCCAGACCTTGGCGGAGGGCGGTGTGCCGCCAAGCTGAACCACCCCGAGCGCATAGCCGATGTCATCGACTGCCTCGGCGGGAAACGCCAGCAGATCCCTCTTGGCAGAGCCCACCCAATGGAGCGGTTTCTCATTCGTGGGGAAGGGCTTCATCGCCGGGCAGTATATACCGTTTACGGTATAAATTAAGCGTGGCTCAGGCGGTCAGTTGGTCGCTATCGGAGGTGGCTGGTCTAGTCCTTTCCGAACTAAAAGAAAAACGCCGTCACTTGGACGGCGTTGAGTATTGCTGGAGGTATTAATGGTGGAGGCGGCGGGAATCGAACCCGCGTCCGCAAGTCCGCCACAGTCAGATCTACATACTTAGCCCGATCGTTTGATTTGACCGCGTGCCCGCCGACCGGGCAGGCTGACAAGCGGCGAGTCACCTATTGTTTTGCGACCTGCAAAGTGACCCTGCAAGCCGCGATCTCACGTGTATGACCCTGCTCTAGCTTGCGCTAGCCGACCCGTGAGCGAATCGGGGCAGGGCTCGCCGGTGTTTAGGCGGCGAGTGCGAAACGTTCGTCGTTCGCGTTTATAGCGTTTCCAGATGGATTTACGAGGTGACTGGTCCTCGGTATGCCCTGCGCTGCTTTGTAACCCACGTCGAAACCAAGTCGCCCCCGGAATTCGGCGCGTCGCCGGATGTTGCCGGCGACCATTGAATTATCCCATAAATGGCCGCAATCCCAGGAAATTCAAGGTCTCGAGCGGGTGATCTATGACCGCATCCGCGCCCCAGCGGTGCGGATCGCCGTCGTCGCCGAGGTAGCCGTAGCCGGCCGCGATCACGGGCATTCCCGCCGCGCGTGCCGCCTGGATGTCGCGCAGGTCGTCTCCGACATAGACGCACGCGGCCGGCTCCAGCCCGAGCGTGCGGGAGGCGTGGAGCAGGGGATCCGGGTGCGGTTTGGGTCGCGCCGCAGTGTCTCCGCTGACGATGCACGCCGACCGGGACGTAAGCCCTAGGGCGTCGAGGAGCGGGCGGGTGAAGCGGTCGACCTTGTTCGTCACGATGCCCCACCGCACGCCGCGCTGGTCGAGCGTTCGAAGCAGCTCGTCCATCCCCGGAAACAACCGCGTGTCGACGCAGATTGCGGCGCCGTAGAGGTCCAGAAATCGCTCTTTCAGGCGCTCGTAGCATGCGCTCTCGGGGGTCAGACCGAACCCGGCCTGAATCATGCCCCGCGCGCCCGACGACGT
>JBAVOG010000922.1:0-3997 GCA_049691875.1 Burkholderiales bacterium
GTACCAGTGGCGGCTGATCAGCTGGGCCGCGATGCGGCCGGTGTTCCGGATGGTGATCGTGTAGGCGAAAACGAACCGTCCGGCCCCCTCGTCCGACTGGTCGGCGAGGTACTGGGTCTGGGTCGAGACGCTGATCTCGTAGCGGCGATCCGCTTCGGCTTCCATGTCGCTTATTCCACAACACTCATTCCACAACAAATCAGCATTCCACCGCAAATGGGCCGACCGCACAAGCGTCCGCCTAGCGCGCAACCCAAATAGCGCGACCGGTGCACGGCCGGTCGGCCGGGATTGCGATTAGAATCGGTCCGCATCCGCAGGTTCCTTTCGCAGGGCCCATCCGCAGGTTGAATTTTCATGCCGAGCCGTACCTACCGCATTGCTCCCAGCATCCTCTCGGCCGACTTTGCCCGGCTCGGCGACGAAATCCGGTCCGTGGTGGCCGCGGGGGCCGACTTCATTCACTTCGACGTGATGGACAACCATTACGTTCCCAATCTGACTTTCGGTCCCCATGTGTGCGAGGCAATCCGGCCGTTGACCGACGCGGTGATCGACGTCCATCTCATGGTGAAGCCGGTCGATCGCATCGTGCCGGATTTCGCCGCGGCGGGCGCCAACATCATCAGCTTTCATCCCGAGGCGAGCGAGCACGTAGATCGCACGATCGAGCTGATCCGCGCGAGCGGATGTCGACCCGGACTGGTGCTCAACCCCGCCTCGCCCGTCGACTGGCTCGACTACACGTTGCACGCGCTCGATCTGGTGCTCGTCATGTCCGTCAATCCGGGCTTCGGGGGCCAGAAGTTCATTCCTGCTTCGCTCGACAAGCTCCGCGAGGTTCGCAAGCGGATCGATGCGCACGCCAAGCAGGCGGGGCGGGAAGTCCTGCTCGAAGTGGATGGCGGCGTGAAAGTCGACAACATCGCGGCGATCGCGCGCGCGGGTGCCGACACTTTCGTGGCCGGTTCGGCGATCTTTGGCGCGCACGATTACAAGGCCACGATCGACGCCATGCGCGCCGAGATCGCCAAAGTCGCCTGAATGAGCCCGATCCGGGCCGTCCTCGTCGATCTGGACGGCACGCTTCTCGACACCGTGGCGGATCTCGCTGCGGCGGTGAATGGCATGCATGCCGATCTGGGGCTCCCCGCGCGTGATCCCCGGCTGATAGCCACGTGGGTCGGGAAAGGGCTGCCGACGCTCGTGCGCCGTGCGCTGGCCGGGACCCTTGAGGGCGACATCGACGAGGCCCTCTTCGCGCGCGCGTGGCCGCTCTTCGAGCGGCACTATGTCGCCGAGTCCGGTCGGCAGACGACGCCCTATCCGGGCGCGCGCGAAGGCATCGACCGGATGCGCGCCCTGGGCCTCCGGCTCGCGTGCGTGACCAACAAGAGCGAGCGCTTCACGCTCGAGCTGCTGCGCGATACGGGCTTCCTGGAATCCTTCGAATTCGCGGTGTGTGGCGACCGGGTGTCGCGAAAAAAGCCGGACCCGGCACCCATGCTGCTCGCCTGCGAACGATTCGCCATTCCGCCCGCCGAGGCGCTCGTGATCGGCGATTCGGCGAACGACGTCCTGGCCGCGCGCGCCGCCGGCTGCCCCGTCTGGTGTGTGCCCTACGGCTACAACGAAGGCCGTCCATTCGAATCGCTGGCGTGCGACCGGGCAATCGCGAGTTTGGCCGAGGCGGCGCAACTTCTTGAGCGTCGCTTGCGCGGCCATGCCCGAGCTTGACTGGCGGCGGTCCTCGGCAGTAGAAGAGGCGGTTTGATAGATCTGACAGCGGAAAGACGCCCAGATGCCCGTAGAGCTATGGTTCCCCGTGCCGTTTCTCGTCTTCGATATCGAGCCGGCCGTCCGAGATGCCATTCGCACCAAGGTGCTCGGCTATCTCGAATCCGAGAGCGCCAAACGGGATGTCGCGCCCGCGCCTGCGGAATCCGTGGTGACTTCCTATTACAAACCTCAGGCGTCGATCCTGGCGGACGCGAAGCTCGCGGAGCTCGAAGAAATCATACTCCGTGCCGGAAACTCGTTTCTCGTCGAGACTCTGAAGGCGCCGCCACGGCGCCTGGAGATCGAGCGGGCCTGGATCAACGTGTTTCCTCCTGGTGCGCAAGAGTCTCAACACTCGCACGACGGCAGCCTCTTTTCCTGCAGCTACTACGTCGAGGCACCCGCGGGTTGCGGCAACATCGTGTTTCCCGATCCGATCGGCGCGCGGCGTTCCTATCGCGAATTCACCCAGACCGCGGCGGACAATTTTCTCACGGTGCGCGAAATGACATTCGAGCCGCAACCGGGCAGGTTGATCATGTTCGAGTCCTGGGTTCCGCACGCCGTCCACTGCAACAAGAGCGACAGGCAACGGATCTCCCTGGCCATAAACCTGCGCCAAGCTCGCTGAAGGCATGTGCAGCCGGCTCGTGGCGCGCGATATGAAACCGTTCCTGTTCAACGAACTGTTCGACGTCAACACCAACCTCGTCATCAAGAAGGCGGGCCTCGGTTCGATTCCGGCGGTCGTGATCGACGATTTTCTGAAGCACCCTGCGCAGGTGCGCGAGGTCGTGGGAAGCGCCCCCGCTGCGAACTGGAAACACGTCGAGGGCGGACGCAACTTCGTCGACTACTACGATTGCCGGCTGCGCTTTCCGGTTCGGTTTCCGAACAACATGATCTCGGTCGCCCATCAGGCGGTCCAGACCGTCTATTCGATCGAGACGCGGCCCGCGGATGCGAGCGTCGACATAAACTGGTTCATGCAGATCCATGAGAAACGGGCCGAGTTCGCGGTTCCCCACAACGACATGACGGGTAACGCGAGTCGCTCGTACACGTGCATCGTGTACCTCAACTCGCCCCATGAATGTTCCGGAGGCACTGCGTTCTTCAAGTTCAAGGAGTCGAATTCCCTCGTCCTCGACGGGGCATACGACCGGGCGATCCAACAGGACTCCCGGTTGGCGGAAACCGGACAAGATTACTGGCCGGAGAATGCGACGCAATTCTGGGAAATGGTCGGCGCGGTCGACATGGTGCCGGGTAGACTGCTGATTTTCCCCTCGGAGTACTACCACGCTGCCTTTCACCCGCAGAACTCGTACTACGACTTTCCACGCATGACGCTCGCGTTCTGGATGATATGTTGAGGTTCATCCAGGGTGCCCGGCGTTGCTGGGCTGCGACGCAGGATGCTATAGTCGCGCGGGTCGCCGCCTCCTTCCTTGATCGGCGCGCCAATCAGATGACCTGCCCACTCTTCGACCATCGGGGTTTTGCTGCCTGTCACGGCTGGCGCCACTGGCGTCCGTAAGCCTGCAGTTCGCGCGCTTTTCGCGCGCTCCGAAAGCATCCGGAAGAGCGTTTCACAGGAGCAGTTCATGACCGAAGCCGACTTCAAGCGGCTCGCCGCGCAAGGTTTCAACCGGGTTCCCCTGGTGCTCGAAACCTTTGCCGATCTCGACACGCCGCTTTCGATCTATCTCAAGCTCGCGAACCGGACCAACACGTATCTGCTTGAATCGGTCGTCGGCGGCGAGCGGTTCGGCCGCTATTCCTTCATCGGACTCGCCTCGCCGGTGCGTCTGCGCGTGATCGGCCGCACCGTGAGCGTGCTGCACGGCGATGCCGAAACGGAGCGCGTCGACACCGACGCGCCGCTCGCGTTCATCCGCGCGTATCTCAAGCGATTTCGGTCCTATTCGCGACCCGGGCTACCGCGATTCTGCGGCGGCCTCGTCGGCTACTTCGGCTACGAGACTGCCCGCTGGCACGAGCCGCGCCTCGAGGATCGCCCGCCAAAACCCAACACCGTCGGCTGTCCGGACGCGCTGTTTCTCCTGTCCGAGGAGATTGCGGTCGTCGACAATCTCTCGGGCAAGCTCTATCTCGTGGTCTTCGCGGATCCGGCGAAGCCCGGCGCCTTCCAGGACGCCCAGGCGCGGCTGCGCGAGCTGCTGGGCGCTTTGCGCCTGCCCCTGCCGCTCAGGCC
>JBAVOG010000923.1:0-8411 GCA_049691875.1 Burkholderiales bacterium
TGCGCACGCTGCTCGACCCGGGTTCGCCCTTTCTCGAGCTGTCGCAGCTCGCGGCCTACGGCATGTACGACAACGATGCGCCCTGCGGCGGGGTGATCACGGGCATCGGCCGCGTGGCGGGGCGGGAATGCATGATCGTGGTGAACGACGCCACCGTGAAGGGGGGCACCTACTTCCCGATCACCGTCAAGAAGCATGTACGCGCGCAGGAGATCGCCGCGCAGAACCGCCTGCCGTGCATCTACCTCGTGGACTCCGGGGGCGCAAACCTGCCCACCTGGGACGAAGTGTTTCCCGATCGCGAGCACTTCGGCCGCATTTTCTACAATCAGGCGAACATGTCCGCGGCGGGCATTCCTCAGATCGCGGTGGTGATGGGATCGTGCACGGCAGGCGGCGCATACGTGCCGGCCATGAGCGACGAGGCCGTGATCGTCAAGGAGCAGGGGACGATCTTTCTCGGCGGACCGCCGCTCGTGAAGGCCGCCACCGGCGAAGTCGTTTCTCCCGAAGAGCTGGGCGGGGCGGATGTGCACACGCGCATTTCCGGTGTCGCGGATCACTTCGCGGTGAACGACGCCCATGCGCTCACCATCGCGCGGCAGATCGTTTCACACCTCAACCGGAAGAAAGGCGTCGATCTCGACCTGGCGCCGCCGCGCGAACCGCTCTACGCGCCCGACGAGCTCGGGGGCGTCATTCCGACCGACAGCCGCAAGCCCTACGACGTGCGCGAGGTGATCGCGCGCATCGCGGACGCGAGCGAGCTCGACGAGTTCAAGGCGCGCTTCGCCACCACGATCGTGACCGGCTTTGCGCACATCTTCGGCTACCCGGTCGGCATCGTTGCCAACAACGGCATCCTCTTCTCCGAATCGGCGATGAAAGCGGCGCACTTCATCGAGCTGTGCAGTCAGCGCGGCATCCCGCTCGTCTTTCTGCAGAACATTACCGGCTTCATGGTCGGCAAGAAATACGAGAGTAGCGGGATCGCCAAGGACGGCGCAAAGATGGTCACCGCAGTGGCCTGTGCGCGCGTGCCGAAGTTCACGGTGATCATCGGTGGGTCTTATGGCGCAGGTAACTACGCCATGTGCGGTCGCGCATACAGTCCGCGGTTTCTCTGGATGTGGCCCAATGCGCGCGTCTCGGTGATGGGCGGACAGCAGGCGGCTTCGGTGCTCGCCACGGTCAAGCGCGATGCGATCGAGGCGAAAGGCGGAACCTGGCCGAGCGAGGAGGAAGAAGCCTTCAAGCGACCGATCCTCGAACAATACGACCGCCAGGGTCACCCCTACTATGCGACCGCGCGCCTGTGGGACGACGGCGTGATCGCCCCCGAGGACACGCGCCGGGTGCTCGGCCTCGGAATCTCCGCGGCGCTCAATGCGCCGATCGAGCCCACGCGCTTCGGCGTGTTCCGGATGTGACCGATTTCAGGAGAGAGTTCGCGTGCGCCGACATTCCTTGATCTTCATTCTCGGCCTGCTGCTGGCGAATGTCGCCATTGCCCAGAACCAGGCGCCGATCGTCAATCCGATCGCGAACCCCGGTGCGCCATGGCCTTTCGTCGGTTTTGTCGTCAATGCGCCGGAGCTCGACGATATCTACAGCCAGGTGCGCACCGGCGAAGCGGCGGCGATCGGCAAGCAGGTGCTTAAGCCGGAGCGCACGTGGGCCTTCGTGGTGCTGACGTTGCAACCGGGCAAAGCGTTCAAGAGCGCGCGCGAGCTTTCCGAGCACATGCGTACCCGACGCAACACAGGTCTGGACGTGAAGCGGCTCACCAAGCTCGCCCACGACGAGGTGCCGGTCGAGCATCGCGGCCAGCCCTGTTCGCGGTACACGATCCGCGCAATCGATCGCGGTGCGAACGGGGACGAGAGCGTCTTGATGCAGTTTCGCGGGCTCACCTGCGTTCATCCGGACAAGCCCGATCGCCTGGTGGACGTCGCGTACTCGGAGCGTGGTGGCGAGGGCGCGATGAGTGAAGTGCTCACGAAGTCGGGCGCTCGATTCCTCGAAAGCATGCGCTTTCTGCCGCTCGACGCGCCGCCGGAATTGCAGCAGGCAATGCAGCGCGAGAAGGCGGGAGATCTTGCCGGCTCGATCGCGCTTTTGAAGCCGCTTGCCGAAGCGGGCAACACCCGGGCCGCCGCCGTGGTGGGCACGGCATATCTGAATGGTCGCGGCGTGCCGGAGAATCCCGAAGAAGGCCGCAAGTGGCTCGAAATCGCCGCGAAGGACGGCTGGGTCGACGCGCTCTTCACACTGGGCGCGATATACGACAAGGGCCTCGGCGTTCCGCGCGATCCGGAAGCAGCCGTTAAGTGGTGGTCGCGCGCCGCCGACCAGCGCGACGCCCAGGCACAGCTCAACCTCGGGATCTACTCGTGGAACGCGGAGAACGCGCCCCGCGACGTCAAGAGCGCCTGCGCGTGGTGGGAGCGTGCGGCCGGAAACGGCAACGCACGCGCGCAGGAGTACTTCAAGGCGAACCGTTGCTAGAAGCTGTCGCGAAATTGCGACCAAGCTTCTTCATGCAGGAGTGGGCGTACGAACAAGGGGCAAGCCCCTTGTATATCTCCTCGTATCCGGGCGTAGTTCTATCTTGAGATCGTTTCTCGTGCCGTCCGAGTCGATCTACCTCACCCCCGAGCATGAAGCGCTTCGCGAGCAGGTGGCGCGCTTCATCGCGAAGGAGGTGGAGCCGGTCGCCGAGGCGTGGGAGGCGCAGGGGCACGTCCCGCGCGAGGTGCTGCGCAAGATGGGCGATCTCGGCTTTCTCGGGATCACCGCGCCGGTGGAGTACGGCGGCGCCGGTGCCGATCCGCTCACCAACGTCGTGTTCGCGGAAGCGCTCTCGCAGTCGACTTTCGGCGGATTCATCGTCACCGTGCTGGTGCATACCGACATGGCGGGGCCGCACCTCGTGCGCGCAGGATCCAAACTGCAGCTTGACCGGTACCTGCCCAAGGTTCTGTCCGGCGAGCTGATCACCGCGATCGCGGTCACCGAGCCGGACGCCGGATCGGACGTCGCCGCGATCCGGACGCGGGCGCGACGCGACGGAGATTCCTGGGTGCTGAACGGCACCAAGATGTTCATCACCAACGGCGTGCACGGCGACCTCTTCTTCGTCGCGGCTCGCTCCGATCCCGATGCCGCTCTTTCCAACCGGGGATCGCGCGGCATCTCGATGTTCATCGTCGAGAAGAACACGCCGGGCTTCCGGGTCGGCCGCGCCCTGAAGAAGCAAGGCTGGCTCTCGTCGGACACGGCCGAGCTCGTCTTCGAGGACTGCCGCATCCCCGCAGAAAATCTCCTCGGCGAGGAGAGCGGCGGGTTCTACGCGATCATGCAGAACTTTCAGAACGAGCGTGTGGTGCTGGGCGCAATGGCTGTCGGGCACGTCACGCAGGCCATTCGTCTCGCGCTCGAGCACACGATGAACCGCAAGGCGTTCGGCGCGACGCTTTTCGACAAGCAGACGATCCGTCAGCGCCTGGCCATGCTCGAGGCGAAGAACGAGGCCGCGCGCCAGCTTCTCTACCACTGCGGCTGGCTGATGAGCCAGCAACGCGACTGCGTGCGCGAAGTCTCCATGCTGAAGGCCTTCGCCGGGGAGCTCGCCAACGAGGCGACCTACACCTGCCAGCAATTCCACGGGGGGATGGGTTACATGCGCGAGACTGCCATCGAGCGACTGGTGCGCGACGCGCGCATCCTCTCGATCGGCGGCGGTGCGACCGAGGTGATGCTCGAGGAAGTGGCGAAGCGTTTCACGCCTTGAGGCAATCAGCGACCCGGGCGCCCCGAAAGCGCGCCAACGGTCCAGAAGAGCACCATGCCGGCCACCGCGCCCGATGCACCGAGCGCGAAGCCGGCGCCATAGCCGCCGGTAAGGTCGTGCAACGCTCCCGCGCCCCACGAGCCGGCGGCCCCGCCCAGGCCGAGTCCGAGGACGATCGCTCCGTATATGGCGCCCATGCCGCCGCCCGAGAAAAGCCGTGCAGAGAGGACCGCCACCAGCGGCCCGCGCGAGCCTGCGACGGTGCCGAACAGCGCGACGAATGCGCCGAGGAGCACCAGCGACGGCGTCGACTGGAGCAATGCGAGCGCCGCAATGCCTGCGATCGAGCAGGCATAGGCGAATGTCGCGACCGCACGCTCGCCGAATTGCCCGGCCGCCACGCCGGCGCCCAGCATGCCGACCACCGACAGCATGCCCACCAGGCCGTAGATCGATGCGGCCTTGAGCGGCGTGAAGCCGATCCCGATGAGATAGACGACGACCTGGACGTTGACGGCGTACGTGCTCAGTGATGTGACGAACATCACCCCGAAGAGCGCCCAGAAAGCCGTCGTGCCAAGAGCGCGTGAGAGCGTCCACGCCGCGCCTTGCGCGGTACGCCGGATTCCACTGGCCGCGTAGTCGGGATGGCCTGCAGCCATCCGGCGCCAGGGAAGCAGCAGTAGCGGCACCAGCATTACGAGCAGGCTCGCACCCAGCACGCGATACGCGCCACGCCAGCCGAGCGAGTCGATCAACCATTGCGTGACCGGCGCGAAGAGCAACAGACCCGTTCCGAGAGACGCGTACAGCACGCCCATCGCCATGGGCAGGCGCGTACGGAACCAGCGGCTGACGAGTCCCGATGCCGGAACCATTCCGATCGCCGCCGCGGCCACGCCGCCGGCCAGCCCCGCGAGCACGTAGAGTTGCCAGAGCATGCCGACACTGCCTGCGAGAATGTATGCAATCCCATAGCAGGCAAGGCCGCCCGCATACACCACGCGCGGCCCGAGCCGGTCGAAGATCATGCCGATTGCCGGCGCAGCCAGTCCGTGCACGAGCATGTAGACCGAGTAGATGCCGGTCAGTGTCGCGCGGTCGGCGCCGAATTCCTCCTCGAGCGGCAGCAGGAACACCGCGAACGCGTCACTCACGCCGCGCGAAAGGAAATTCAGTGCCGTGCAGACGGCGAGCACGCCGATGGCCAGGCGTTGCACGCGTGCTGCGTCGGGTTCCGGGTCACTCATCCATTCGGCCTGATAAACTGGCCACCACCCCGCCGCCTGCGGCGGCACCCCTCCTCTGAGAGGAGGGGAAAAGGAATCATCCCGGCGCCCGCGATTTCACGATCTTTCCTCGACGATTCCACGATGGATCCACGATGAGCGGGGGGCCACTGGCGGGGGTGAGAGTACTCGATCTCACCAGCATCATCATGGCGCCGTTCGCGACGCAGATCCTCGCCGGCCTCGGCGCCGACGTCGTCAAGGTCGAGCCCCCGGAGGGCGACTACATGCGGCACGTGGGTCCGATGCGCCATCCGGGCATGGGCCACATCTTCCTGCATGCGAATCGCGGCAAGCGCAGCATCGTGCTCGACATCAAGCAGCCGCTGGCACGCGATGCACTCGTGCGGATGGCGGCGACCGTCGACGTCTTCATCACGAACGTGCGACCGCGGGCAATGCAGCGCCTGGGTCTCGACCACCCGGCGCTCGCGGCGCAGAACGCGAGGCTGATCTACGTGAGCTGCACCGGGTTCGGACAGCGTGGGCCCTACGCCGCGAAACCTGCTTATGACGACCTCATCCAGGGCGCTGCGGCCATTCCGTGGCTGATGCAGGCGTACGGGGCGCCGGAGCCCTGCTACACGCCGGTCACGCTGGCGGATCGTCTCACCGGCTTGCACGCCGCCTATGCCGTCTCCGCAGCGCTCTACGCGCGCGAGAAATCGGGGATCGGGCAACTCGTCGAAGTGCCGATGTTCGAGGCCGTGACCCAGTTCGTTCTGGGCGATCACATGAGCGGGCTCACGTTCGATCCGCCACTCGGCAAAGCCGGCTACGCCCGGCTGCTCACCGCGTATCGTCGGCCGTACGCGACCCGCGACGGCTATCTCTGCGCGCTGATGTACAACGACAAGCAGTGGAGAAGCTTCTTTGCCGCGATCGGGGATCCAGGGCGATTCGACAGCGATGCGCGTTTCACGACGCTTGCGAACCGCGCGGCGCACATAGCGGAGGTGTATGCCTATGTTGCAGACGTGATGCGCACGCGTACCACGGCCGAATGGCGCGCGCTCCTCGACACGGCGGACATCCCGAACCAGCCGGTGAACTCGCTTGCAGAGCTCGCCGACGATCCGCATTTGCGAGCGTCCGGGTTCATCGGCATCGAGGAGCATCCCACCGAAGGGCGCCTGCGCGCGATGGGCAATCCCACGTCGTGGTCCGGCACGCCCACCGGTCCGGCCACGCCCGCCCCGCTGCTCGGGGAGCACACTGTCGAGCTGCTGAGCGAAGCCGGTTTTTCAGAGAGCGACATCGACGCACTGCTGAAAACGGGCGCCGCCGCCCAATCGACCACGCCATCGGCCGCCAAACCGTCGTGATCCCGGATTGAGCATGGATTTCTCGTTTACGCCGGAGCAAGAGCAGATTCGCGAAGCGGTCGCGCGACTGTGTGCGCCGTTCGACGCGGACTACTGGCTGCGCAAGGATCGTGCGGGCGAGTTTCCGACGGATTTCCATCGGGCGGTCGCGGACGCCGGCTGGCTCGGCGTCGCGATGCCCGACACGTATGGCGGTGCCGGGCTGGGCATAGCCGAGGCCGCGCTGATGATGCAGACGATTGCGGAGTCGGGCGCGGGTTTTTCCGGCGCCTCCGCGGTGCACATGAACATCTTCGGCCTCCACCCGGCCGTCGTGTTCGGCACGGAGGAACAGAAGCGCCGCTGGCTGCCGCCGCTCATTGCCGGAGAGGATCGCGCGTGCTTCGCGGTGACCGAGCCGGATGCCGGGCTCAACACTCGTCGGCTCAAGACCCGCGCAGTGCGCGACGGAGATCATTACGTCGTATCGGGCCAGAAGATCTGGATATCAACTGCGCAGGTCGCAAACAAGGTGCTGCTTCTCGCGCGCACCACGCCGATCGAGGAAGCGCGCGGCTCGGCCGGACTTTCACTCTTCTATACCGATCTCGACCGGCAATTTGTCGAGGTGCGGGAGATCCACAAGATGGGGCGCGCGAGCGTCGACTCGAACCAGGTCTTCATTGACGGGTTGCGCGTGCCGGTTGCCGACCGCATCGGCGCGGAAGGTCGCGGTTTCGATTGCATTCTGCACGGAATGAATCCGGAGCGGATTCTCGTCGCCGCGGAAGCGGTCGGACTGGGTCGCGCGGCGCTGGCGCGCGCCGCGTCCTACGCCAACGAGCGCATTGTCTTCGACCGGCCGATCGGACAGAACCAGGCGATTCAGCATCCTCTCGCGAAGTCCTGGATGGAGCTCGAGGCGGCCAACCTGATGGCGTACAAGGCCGCGACGTTGTACGACTCCGGCAAGCCGTGTGGTGCCGAAGCGAACGCCGCCAAGTATCTCGCCGGAGAAGCCTGCTTCCGCGCGTGCGAGACGGCGATCCTCACGCACGGCGGCATGGGATATGCGGAGGAGTATCACGTCGAGCGGTACATGCGCGAAGCCTGGATCCCGCGCATCGCGCCGGTCAGCCCGCATCTCATCCTCTGTTTCATCGCCGAGAAGGTGCTGGGGCTGCCGAAGTCGTACTGAGCCCGACGGCCTGGATAAAGGCCCCGCGGCGGGGACGATCCCCGCACGGGCTTATTCCACTATCATTGCGCGTTGCCCTTCGAAAATCCCGCCGGCCGCGGCGCAACAGATCCCAAGATGGCATACGGTACCCTCGAGATCGAAGTGCGTGACGGCATCGGCCGCGTCTGGCTGAACCGGCCCGCGGTACGCAACGCATTCAACGACACGGCGATAGCCGAGCTGACGCAGGTGTTCCTCGCGCTGGGTGGCGACCCCGCAGCCCGGGTCGTCGTGCTCGGCGGCCGCGGCAGCGCATTCAGCGCGGGCGGCGACCTCAACTGGATGCAGAAGATGGCCGCCTACTCGTTCGACGAGAACTACGCCGACGCCCTCGTGCTGGCCGAGATGCTCCATACGATCGCGACGCTGCCCAAGCCCACGATCGCGCGCGTGCACGGCCCGGCGTACGCCGGCGGCATGGGCCTCGTTGCAGCCTGCGACATCGCCGTGGCCGCCGACGAAGCGGAGTTCTGCCTCTCCGAGGTGAAACTCGGGCTAGTGCCCGCAACGATCAGCCCCTACGTGCTCGCCGCAATGGGCAAACGCGCCGCAAATCGGTATTTCCTGACCGCCGAGCGCTTTTCCGCCGCGGAGGCCCACCGCATCGGGTTCGTGCACATGCTCGCCTCTGCTGCAGAAATCGATGAGGCGGTGGCGGGCATCTGCCGCGAGCTGCTCGCGGGCGGGCCAGCAGCCCACGCGGCAACCAAGGAGCTCATTCGCGACGTGGCGGGTGCTCCATTCACGCCCGAGCTGCGCGCCGATACCGCTCGGCGCATCGCGAC
>JBAVOG010000924.1:0-6941 GCA_049691875.1 Burkholderiales bacterium
GGCCGACGACTGGCTCAAATCGTTCAACGACCCTGCGCTCGACGCCATCGTGGCCGAGGCGATCGCGCCCAACCTCGATCTCCGCCAGGCTGCCGAGCGCGTGCGGATCGCCCAGCAGAACGTGGTGGTGGTCGGTGCGCAGCTTCTGCCACAGATCGGCGTGCAGCTCGGCGGCAACGTCACGCGCGATAGGGATCAGACCAGCAACTACTACAGCACGGTAGGTTACGCGGGCGTCGCGTGGGAGCTCGATATCTGGGGTCGGCTGCGCGCCCAGCGCGCGGCGGCCGAGGCAGGCTTCGAGGCCACCGCGCTCGATTACGCCTATGCGCGGCAGTCGCTCGCCGCGACGGTGGCGAAGAGCTGGTACCTCGCGATCGAGACGCGCCAGCTGGTCGCACTCGGCGAACGGGCCGTGAAGGTGTTCGGCGAGCTGCTCGACCTGGTGAAGATCAGGCGGTCGGCGGGCAAGGACTCGGATCTGGACGTGGTCGACGTGCGTGCCAAGCTCGAGTCGTCGCAGAGTCAGCTCGAGGCAGCGCGCGAAGCGTACGGCGCGGCGCGCCGCGCCCTCGAGGTGCTGCTCGGGCGCTACCCGGCGGCCGAAATCGATATTGCGGTGGCCTATCCCCGGTTGCCCCCGCCTCCAGGAGCAGGGGTGCCTGCGTCGCTTCTCGAGCGGCGGCCCGACATCATCGCTGCAGAGCGCGCGGTGCTCGCCGCATTCCGCCAGCAGGAGGCGGCGACGCTCGCGTTGCTGCCCGACTTCTCGATCTCGCTCGCCGGTGGACGCCTCGGCGATCAGGTCCTTTCGCTGCTGCGCCTCAATCCGTGGCTCGCCTCGGCCGGGATCGGCGTGTCGATCCCGATCTATGAGGGTGGCGCACTGCGCGCGCAGGTCGAAATCGCCTCGGCGCAGCAAGCTCAGTCGGTGGCCCGGTACGGCGCCGTCGCGCTGAATGCGTTTCGCGAAGCCGAGACCGCGCTCGCGAACGAGCAGCTCCTGGTGAATCGCATACCGTACGAGCAGCGCGCACTCGCCGACCGCACTGCCGCCGTGCAGATCGCCACGGTGCAGTACAAGGCGGGGCGCAGGGACCTCTTGTGGGTGGCGCAGCTCCAGACGGCCCAGTTCATCACCGAAGCGAACTTCATCAAGCTGCGCAGCGCGCAGGGCGCCAACCGCATCCGCCTGTATCTGACGCTCGGCGGCAGTTTCGATTCCACGCCGGCCGCGACGTTGCTGGACCCTGGTGGGGCGCCTGTCGTGGCAAAGGGAGAGGGGAAATGAGCGGGCGGGTGAGTCGGCGTGGATGCTCGCAACGAGCATGCCTGCCGAACATTCAGGCCGTGGTGCTGCCGCCCAGGTGCCTCTGGGCCGCGGCGCCCAGCTCCGCATCGAACGTGGCGAGCGGCGCCTGCAGATTTCCCGCGAGCCACAGATATGCGGCGTCGTAGGCGGAGATCCCGTACTGCACAGCGAGCTCGAACATCGCTCCGGGCGCGATCGCGTGACGTTCCAGATCCAGTGACACGAACGCATCGAGCGCGGACACTGCCGCAGCCCCGGTGATCGACCGCCTCCTGACCTTGTTTATGGCGACGCTGGCGAGCTCGTAGTCGACGAGGTGTGGTGCACAGAGCGCGCGGCCGCGCATCCATGCCACGGCGTCGTCGAGCGCAGTCTCGGCGAAAATGGCGGCCGCGAGCACGCTTGCATCGACCACCAGCCGTGGCCGCCGCGCGTACGCAGCCGGAGGCTCGGCGACGAAGAGACGCGCCACGCTTACTTCGTCGAATGATGGCCGCTACGCGCCCACTCGGCGCCGAAGCGGCCATCGCGCTGCTGGCGGATGATCTGCACCGAGCTCGGCGATCCCTTGGGAAACAGCGTGCGGGCGCGCTCCGCAAGCTTCTCGATCGTGATTCGCCCCGCGTCACGGCCGGCTGCGCCGCCCTGTGAGGCGACCAGATCTTGCGTCCCCAGATCCTGTGTCGCACGCTCAAGGATCGACATCAGCTCGCGCTGCAGCGAGCGGTGGTTGCGCTCCGCGCGCGAGCGCAGCTTTTCAGCGAGCGCATCGGGAACATTCTTTACTGATAGATTGACGGGCATCGATGGCTCCATAATGGTTCCGATGGATCCATTATGGAGCCACCCTTCCACCCGGTCAATGCTGCCGAGACCCGGTCGCCGGGAGACGGCGAATCGAGTTCCACGGCATACTGGCGCCCGCCGCATACGCGGTCGTAACCGAGAATCACGATCCACATGAAAGCCAACACGCCCCTTGGGCGCTACTTTGCCGCCTCGATGATGGCGGGCACTATCCTCCTCGCCGGATGCTCCTCGAGCGGGGGCGTGAGCGTGGGGTCCGACCAGAACGTCGTTGCGTCCGACAGATCTGCGATCACCCGCACCGGCTTTCTCAGCGACTACGCGTGGCTTCGGCCGGTTCCTGTCGACGAAGGGATGCTGTGCTGGCGCGACACGAACGTCGACTGGAAGCGCTACGACAAGGTGCTGTTCGAGCGCATCCACGTCTATCTCAAACAGGGCGCCAAGCCGAACCCGATCGATCCGACGGATCTCAAGATGCTGCTCGATTACTTCCACGCCGCGCTGGTGAAGGCCACGCGACCGGAAGCACAGATCGTCACCACGAGCGGCCCCGGTGTGCTCCGGGTACGCATCGCGCTGACGGAGCTTAGCCCCACCAATACGCTGGACAGTCTTGCCGGCACCGCGGTGCCCTACGGCTTCGTTGCCGAGATCGGGTCGGGTGCGGCAACCGGCCGTCCCGCGGGGTCCACGCCCTACATGGGCGATACCGGCATTGCGGTTCAATTTCGCGACGGTGCGTCGGGACGCGTGGTCGCCGAGTGCGCCGACAACGAGATCGGGCGCAAGTACGCCGACGAGCTCGAGAAGGGCGTCACTGGCGCTGTAACGGCCTGGGCGAACGGCTACGTGGAGTCGTTCACGGGCTGGAGCTACGCGAAGGACGCGTTCGACAAGTGGGCGGGGATCTTCGCGCGGCGATTCGACGAAGTGCGCGGCATCAGGCCGAATTCGTGAGGCGCTAGGATTCTGCGCGAGGACGCCCACGAGCGAAACCGCCCGACCGGACGATCGACCACGATCTCAGCTGAGCGTCGATGCGGCTGCCGCTACCGTGGCAGAATATCGCTGTAAGGAGGGCCCATGACGGACGCTCAAGGTTACGGGTATCGGCGCATCGCCCTCATTGGTGCCGCCTTCACGGTGGGGTGGCTCGCGATGGGCTGGAACGCGGCGCTTGCCCAATCCCCACCAACACCGCCCGCGCCGGTCCTCGGTCCGGGCGGCGTGCCCGCCGACCCGGTGCTCGGACCGAACGCCGTGCCGAACGATCCCGCGCTCGCGCCGGACCAGACGAATCCGAACCCGGTTCTGGGCCCGGGCGGAGTGCCTGCCGACCCGGCGCTCGGGCCGAACGCCGTGCCGAACAGCCCCGCGCTATCGCCGGATCAAACCAATCCGGCCCCGGTTTACGCGCCGGACAATAGTGATTCGCTCGCTCCGTTGAAACCCATCTTCCCGGATTCCAACCAGTAGCCGGGTTTGGGCTTCCTTAGGCGGCCTCCAGCTCCGGCGTCAACAGGTGGTCGATGCTGGTGTGCGCTTCGGCGAGCGCCTTCTGCTTGGCCGACTCGCTGATCGCAAGCCCTTCGGCATACACGAACTCGACGTCGCGCATCCCGAGAAACGCGAGGAAGTCGCGCACGTAGGGCGTCTGGGTGTCGCGCGGCGTCCCGGCGTACAAGCCGCCGCGCGTGGCGAAAACGTAGGCCTTCTTTCCCGTCATCAGCCCCATGGGCCCCTTGTCGGTGTAGCGGAACGTGACGCCGGCGCGTGCGATGTGATCGAAATAGGCCTTGAGCGTCGAGGGCAGTCCGAAGTTGTACAGCGGTAAGCCAAGCACGATCACGTCAACCTCGCGGATCTCATCGATCAGCGCATCCGACTGTGCGGCGATGGCCTGCTGCGCAGGCGTGCGCTCGCCGGGCTTCGCGATGAATGCGCCGAATCGCTCGGCATCGATGTGCGGCACGGGGTTGCGCGCCAGGTCGCGTACGATCACGCGGCCACCGGGATTGGCCGCGCGCCATCTGGAGACAAAGCGATCGGCAAGCAGGCTCGACTGGCCGCCAGCCGAGAAGATGCTCGTGTTGATCTGAAGCAGGGTTTTCACGGTACACCTCACCATTTCGATACGGTTGATTCGGCAATCTCTGGGCTCAGAGCTGTGGCTTGATCCGAGCCTTCACGATCGAGTATGGTTGATACAGAATCGATTAAAAAGCGCAAAATATCGCCCAGATTCATCGAATCAATAGATTGAACGGAACATATGCCCGCACCAAGAATCACCCTCGAGCAATGGCGTGCGCTGCTCGCAGTCGTGGATGGCGGGAGCTACGCGAAGGCGGCCGAGGCGCTGCACAAGAGCCAGTCCTCGATCACTTACGCGTTGCAACAGCTCGAATCGCAGCTCGGCGTGAAAGCCTTCGAGATCAAGGGGCGCAAGGCAAACCTCACGCCGACGGGCGAGCTCCTTTATCGCCGCGCCCAGTACCTGCTCGACGAGGCCTCGCAGCTCGAGCGGTCGGCGCAGAGACTTTCGGCGGGCTGGGAGGCCGAGCTTCGCCTGATCGTCGAGACCGTCTTTCCGACGTGGCTGCTTCTCGAATGCCTCGATCGGCTCGGCAAGGAGAGCCCGCACACGGTGATCGAGGTGATCGAATCGGTGCTCGGGCACCGGACCGATGCGCTGGCAGCAGGCGAGGCGGATCTGGCGATATTCGGGAGTGTCCCACCTGGTTTCATCGGCGAGCCGCTCATGCGCCTGCGCTTTGTGCTCGCCGCGCACCCGGACCATCCGCTCCACCGCCTCGGTCGAAAGCTCACGATGCGCGACTTGCGTGCGCACCGGCATCTTGTCGTCCGCGAGTCGAGTCCGGAGCGCGCAACGCAGACTTCCGTGCAGTCGACCCAACGCTGGGTCGTCAGTCAACTTTCCTCGTCGATCGAGGCGGCGCGCTCGGGCTACGGGTTCGCGTGGCTGCCGGAGGAGATGATTCGCGAGGAGCTCAAGTCGGGCACGCTGAGGGCGCTCAACCTCGGCGAAGGCGGTGAGCGTTTTGCCGATCTCTATCTCATCTTCGCGGACCGCGAACACGCCGGCCCGGCCACGCTGCGTCTGGCGGCAATCATTCGCGAAGGCGTGGCGAACGAGTGCGCGCGGTCGGCCGTGTCAGGGGATACCCGTGCCCGGGGCCGGTCGAAGAGCAGCGGCGCCTGATGGCAGGCCCGGTTTATTTCGCACTCGTCTTCGCCGCAGGATTTGTGCTCGGTGTCCTTCGAGTGCTGCTCGTCGTCCCGCACGTGGGAGTGATGTGGGCCGAGCTGATGGAGGCGCCGCTCATGCTCGCGGCCATCGTGCTCGCCGCACGCTGGACGGTGCGCAGATTCAACGTGGCAGCAACGTGGCGCGCACGGATTGGGATGGGACTCCTCGCTCTGGGGTTGCTGCTTTGTGCGGAGCTCACGCTCGTACTGGCGCTGCGCGGCCTTTCGATCGCCGAGTACATCGCAAGTCGTGAGCCGGTCTCCGGGACGGTCTACGTCGTGCTGCTCGTGCTGTTCGCGGGCATGCCGGCACTCCTCGCGCGCCGGTAGCCGTTCGGCCGGTAGCCCGGCGCGGGCCTCACTCGCCGCCCGCGAGCAGGGCGGCATTGCCGCCGATTGCGGCGGTATTGATGGTGAGCGTGCGCTCGAGCGCGAAGCGAAGGAGATAGTTCGGCCCACCTGCTTTGGAGCCGGTGCCGGAGAGGCCTTCGCCACCGAAGGGTTGCACACCGACCACCGCGCCGATCATGCTGCGATTCACATAGGTGTTGCCCGCGTGCAGCGTGCGCGTGACCTCGTCGACGAAGCCGTCGATGCGGCTGGCAATGCCGAGCGTGAGCCCGTAGCCCGGTGCTGCGATGCGCGCGAGCAACCGCGGCAGATCGGCGCGTTTGTAGCGGACGACGTGCAGGATCGGCCCGAACACCTCCCGGTCGGGGAGGTCATCCCAGTCGACTTCGTAGGCGGTCGGGGCGAAATAGTGGCCGCGTGGCAAGTCGACGGGACGCGGCACGGCACCGACGCACTTCGCGCGCGCGGCGAGCCCGTTCCGATAACTCTCGAGCGCCGCGAGCGCTTCGGCGTCGATGAGCGGTCCGACGTCGGTTTCCGGACGCGTCGGGTCGCCCAGTCTCAGTCGCTGCATCGCGCCTGACAGCATGTCGATCACCCGGTCGGCGCTGTCGGACTGCAACGCGAGAATGCGCAGCGCCGAGCAACGCTGGCCAGCGCTCCGAAAAGCCGAGGTGACGACGTCGCGGACGACCTGCTCGGCGAGCGCGGTGGAGTCGACGACCATTGCGTTGAGACCACCGGTCTCGGCGATGAGCGGCACGATCGCTCCTGCGCGCGCCGCGAGCGCGCGGTTGATGTGCTGCGCCGTCTCGAACGAGCCGGTGAAAGCCACGCCGGCGATACGCGATTCCGCGACGAGCGGAGCGCCGATCTCCTCGCCCGTGCCGACAGCGAGCGCCAGCGCGTCGGCAGGCACGCCCGCTTCGTGGAGGATTGCGACCATGCGGCGCGCGACCAGCGGCGTCTGCTCGCCGGGCTTGGCGATAACCGTGTTGCCGGCCGCGAGAGCGGCGGCAACCTGGCCGGTGAAGATCGCCAGCGGGAAATTCCACGGACTGATGCACGCGAAGACGCCGCGCCCGTGCAGCGAGAGGCGATTCGATTCGCCGGTCGGCCCCGGCAGCGGCTGCGGCGCGAAGCGATGGCGCGCCTCGGTTGCGTAGTAGCGGCAGAAGTCGACCGCCTCGCGCACTTC
>JBAVOG010000925.1:0-1795 GCA_049691875.1 Burkholderiales bacterium
CTATTCGCGAACGCCCGTCAAGACAAAGGTGGTCGTCCTGCCGGCATAGGCAACGCCTTCCAGCGAAATGAGCACGCGTCTCGGGCGGCGAAATCCGCGGCCAATTGGCGAAATAGGCCGTTCCAGACCACCGCCCAGGAAGCAACTAGAGGCTGCCTCAGTTGGCGGCCTCGTTTAGTCGCCCGTGAACAAGTTTTAAGCCGTTGAACCGGATTCGATTTTCGGCGCCGCGCTGGCTTTGAGATTGCAAGCTTTCGAGGCTTGAGGCATCGGAAGCTTGCAATTTCACTTTTGGGATTCCCTCGGACTGCGAGTCATGATTCCGTCGGTTGCATCGGGCGGAGGGCAACGATGCGACCGAAGAAGCCGGGGACGACGGGCGAAGGCGATCTGTTCCGGGCCAGGCTCGAGCAGATCATCAACGTGAAGCACGAACTGGTGCAGCTCGCAGCCAGGATCGACTGGGATTGGATCGATCGCGAGATCGCGCCGCTCTACAGCGACAAGGGCCGGCCCGGGATCGAGACCCGCTTTGTGATCGGGCTGCTGCTGCTCAAGCACATCTACGGATTATCCGACGAGGGCGTGTGCGAGCGCTGGGTCTACGACCCGTATTTCCAGCACTTCACCGGCGAGGAGTTCTTCCAGCACGAGTTCCCCCATGAGCGCTCCGACCTGAGCCATTGGCGCAAGCGCCTCGGCGACAAGCTGGAACTTCTCCTGGCCGAGAGCCTGCGGGTGGCGCACGAGGCCGGCGCGCTACGAACCCGCGATCTCAAACGGGTGACGGTGGATACCACCGTGCAGCCCAAGAACATCACGTTCCCGACCGACGCCAAGCTGCTGCATGCGGCGGTTAAAGGGCTCGTGCGGCTGGCCAAAAAGCATGGCGTGCCGCTGCGGCAATCCTATCTGCGCATCGCCAAGCATGCGGCGATGATGGCCGGGCGCTATGCCCACGCCAAGCAGTTCAAGCGCCATCATCGGCAACTGCGTCTGCTGCGCACCCGGCTTGGCCGCCTCATCCGCGACATCCGCCGTAAGATCGCCGGCCGGCCGGAGATCGAGGCGGCATTCGAATGGCCGCTCGCTTGCGCCAACCAGATCCGCTCACAGCAGCAACGCCAGCGCGGCTGGAAGCTCTATTCATTCCACGCTCCCGAGGTCGAGTGCATCGGCAAGGGCAAGGCCAGCACGCCCTATGAGTTCGGCGTCAAGACCTCGATCGTCAGCACCAACGCTCGCGCCCCAGGCGGCCAGTTCGTGCTGCACGCCAAGGCGCTCCCTGGCAATCCATACGACGGCCACACGCTCGCCGCCGTCGTCGATGCCACCGAGAAGCTCACCGGCTGTGCCATCGAGCGTGCCTATGTCGACAAGGGTTACCGCGGCCACCACACAGCCAATCCGCGCCGCGTCTTCATCTCCGGACAGAAGCGCGGCGTCTTCGGCATCATCAAACGCGAGCTGCGCCGCCGCTCCGCCATCGAAGCCGTCATCGGTCACATGAAGACCGACGGCCACCTCGGCCGCTGCTACCTCAAGGGGCGCCAAGGCGATGCCGCCAACGTCATCCTCACCGCCGTCGGTTACAACCTCCGCCTCCTCCTCGCCTGGCTGAGGATTCTGTTGCGTCTCTTCCTGCTCGCCCTATGGCAAGCATTCGTAACCCCGAAGCCGCTCAGATCGGATTGTTAACGGCCAACTATATTGCAGCCAGATATTGCAGCCTGCCGCGCGACCAACACGCCTTGCCATACGGCACAAGCCTCTCCGCACGCGCAACTCTCAGGCC
>JBAVOG010000926.1:0-10143 GCA_049691875.1 Burkholderiales bacterium
GCGCGCGGCGATTGGTGAGAACGGCCCCGACCGTGCTGCCGATGCTCAGAGCGCCGGCCGCGGCGCGCCCGGCGCTCCCCGACCTCGCCCGCTTCGGATGGCTCCTGCGGATTTCGGTCCGCACTGCGCGAACCCGGTTGCGCGGATTGAGGACGATCTCGGTCGCGCGCGCGAGGTCCTCCTCGTACATGTCGGCCATCGCCGTGGCGAATGCTTCGTTCTCGACCGAGACGTCGAGCTCATAGTTGTTCAACCAGCTTGCGATGTTCAGGTTGGTCGAGCCGACGCGTGCCCAGCGGCTGTCCGCCACGGCCGATTTGGCGTGCAGCATCGTTCCGTTCCATTCGAAGACCCGCACGCCCGCTTCGAGCAGCGGACGATAACCGGCGCGCGAGATGGGGCCGAGGATCGGAACATCGCTCGACCCCGGGACGAGCAGCCGCACGTCTACGCCGTCGCGCGCAGCCGAACACAGTGCTTGAACGTATGGCGTGGTACCGACGAAATAGGCATCCGTCAGCCATAGTCGCTCGGTTGCCACTGCGGCAATGAATTGATCGAGGCGGAAGACGCCCGCCATGTTCGGCTCGCTTGCCACGACCCGCACGCTCACGTTGCCGGCGGGCGCAATTGATTCGAGGGGCGTGAAGTCATCGTCCGGAAACGGCGTGCCGGCGGCGTCCCAGACTTGCGCAAACGCATCCTCGAGATCCGCAACCGCGGGGCCACGGATTTCCACACCGGTGTCGCGCCAGGGCTCGATGCCGCGCTCCGCATCGCCCGCCCAGGTGGCGCTCACGCACAGTCCGGAGACGAACCCCACTTCCCCGTCCACGGCGATCAGCTTGCGGTGATCGCGCGAGACCCAGCCGAACGGGCTCGCGAGTCGCGGCGGGTTGAAACTGCGGACTTCCGCTCCGGCGGGCGTGAGCATGTCCCAGATCCACTGCGGCCGGCGCGTGCCGAGCCAGTCGTAGATCAGCCGCACGCGTACGCCGCTGCGCGCCCGTTCGGCGAGCGCCGCCATGAATTCGCGGCCCACGGCGTCGTCGTCGACGATGTAGCACTCGAAGAGGATGGAGCGCTGCGCAGCGCGAATCGCGTCGCGCCACGCGGGAAAGTTCTGCGCGGCGTCGATCAGGATGCGCACGCTGTTGCCCGCGACGAGCGGCGCACCGGCCGCGCGCAGGAACGCCTGGTCCGTGTACTGCTGAGCCGTAGGGGGTGCCCCGCGACTCCCTGTCTTCGTCGTTTTCTGGCTTGCGCTCATCCGCAATCCGATTTGTAACACACGGCCGGCCCGCGGAACGGGCCGGAAACAAGAAAGCCCGCGCGAGGCGGGCTCTCTTGGCGCGAGCAGACCGGATTACCGGGCGTGTGCGGCGTGGTACCCCTGCATCGGCGCCGGCACGTTGCGTTGCCGGGAAAGCTGCCAGTCGCCTGCGAGATGGCGCAAGCAGATCCAGCCTCCGTAGACGAGGAAGCAGCCGCTTGCGAGCTCCATGATCGCAAAAACGTCATTCAGAATCATCGTCCAGTCCATGGCTGTTCTCCGGGTCTAGTCCTGGTTCTGGCCGGACGGCGCATCGAAGTCGCCCGGAGCGTACTCGACGGGATCCCACTGCCTGAGCTGTGCGCTGCTCGGCAGGACTTGCGTGGTCGAGGCCGCATCAGGTTGCGGGGAGGATGCCTGGGCATCGGGTGTGACGAGTTCCAGCAGCGCCTGCCCGGTTGTCGCGGGTTGGGTGACGACGAGGAATCCGAGAACCATCCCCACGCAGAGGGCCACCGACGCCCCTGTCAAGGAAAGCGCGCGGCCGGTTCCCACTTCCGGGGTCATGTCGAATCGAAATGTCATGTGAGCCTCCTTTTTTGTTCCCGGGCTTGCGGAAATCGCCTGCCCGATGGAGGTCACTGTAAGGCTCCGCGCCGAGAATTTCGGCGTCTGCCGACACAGGAGAGATGTGACGAATTCACATTCCCCAGTCAGGTGGCGCTCACGCACGGTCCGGAGACGGACCCCACCTCCCCGTCGAAGGCGATCAGCCTGCGGTGCGCGGCTTTTGCCTGCTTGCGCTCATTCGGGATTCGACCGGCCGTCCCACACGCCGCGTCCGACTTCGGGTCAGCAACCCTCGCGCTGCAATCGTGCCCGCATCGGCGCCTCCGGGTCATAGCGTACCGGCACCCGTTCCCCCACTGCGGGCAGCGTTGCCTGCAAGCACCCGGCACCCTCCTCGCGCGTTATCGGGAGCGCGGCGCCCCGTGGAGTGAACTGGTAACGAACGAAGAAAGACCCCATGCCGTCCTGCCACACTTCGAGCACCTTGCCCTCGGCGCGCGGCCACTGCGCACTCTGGAGGTCACGCGCACGACGGGACCGCCGTGCCAGTGTGACGAGCACGATCAGCGCAAGCAAAGTCACCGCGCCGATGATGTAAGCCCCGGATGCCATGTCCCTATTTCAGTGGCTTGCGCGCTTCCGCGCGTCGCAAGCAACGAAGCCCGCCGAAGCGGGCTTCTCCTGCAATTGGCGGAGAGAGAGGGATTCGAACCCTCGATACGGGGTAAACCGTATAACGCCTTAGCAGGGCGCCCCCTTCGGCCACTCGGGCATCTCTCCTGGCTTCGCGCTGCGCGGAAACTATAGCACAGGCCTCCCGCGCAACTGGCGAACGCTGCGCCGGCTCACTGCGGCTGATCGAGACCGAACGCGCGGTGCAGGACGCGCACCGCGAGCTCCAGATACTTCTCGTCCACCACGACCGAGATCTTGATCTCGGACGTCGAGATCATCTCGATGTTGATCCCCTCCTCGGCGAGGGTTCGGAACATCTGGCTCGCGATGCCGACGTGCGAGCGCATGCCGACGCCCACCATCGACACCTTGCAGATCCGGTTGTCACCGACCACGTCCCTGGCGCCGATCTGCGACGCCACGTTGCGAACGATCGAAATCGCCTTCTCGTAGTCGTTGCGGTGGACCGTGAACGAGAAGTCGGTGTGCCCCTGAACGCTCGCGTTCTGGATGATCATGTCGACGTCCACGTTGGCGTCGGCGATCGGGCCGAGGATCGCATAGGCGATGCCCGGGCGGTCGGGCACGCCGGTCACCGTGATCTTCGCCTCGTCACGGTTGAACGCGACCCCGGAAATGACGGCCTGTTCCATCTTGTCATCGTCCTCGAATGTGATCAACGTTCCGGAGGTTGCCTCCTCGTCGATCGGGATGTCTGGGGGCGTGAGGCTCGAGAGCACGCGCAGCCGCACCCTGGATTTGCCGGCAAACTCGACCGAGCGGATCTGCAGCACCTTCGAGCCGAGGCTCGCCATCTCGAGCATCTCCTCGAAGGTGATGGTCTTCAGGCGCCGCGCCTCGGGAACGATGCGCGGGTCGGTCGTGTACACGCCATCGACGTCCGTGAAGATCTGGCATTCATCGGCACCAAGCGCCGCGGCGAGCGCGACTGCGGAGGTGTCCGAGCCGCCGCGCCCGAGGGTCGTGATGTTGCCCGCAGCGTCGATGCCCTGAAATCCGGCCACCACGGGCACGACGCCGGCGGCAAGATCGGCGCGCAGACGCTCCTGATCGATCGACGCGATGCGTGCCTTCGTGAACGCGCTGTCGGTGAGGACCCTGACCTGCGCGCCCGTGTAGCTCCGCGCCTTGACGCCCTGCTCCATCAGCGCGATCGCCAGCAAACCGATCGTGACCTGCTCACCGGTGGACGCCACGACGTCCAGCTCGCGCGGGTCGGGATCGGCCTGGATCTCGCGCGCAAGTCCGATCAGCCGGTTCGTCTCACCAGCCATCGCGGAAGGAACGACCACGATCTGGTGCCCGGCCGCGCGCCACTTCGCGACACGCAGCGCAACGTTCCGAATGCGTTCGGCGCTGCCCACCGAGGTGCCGCCGAACTTCTGAACGACTAATGACATCCGGGTTCCACAAAAGGTCGCATTCTAGCTGAAAGTGGCCCGGCGCCCGGGCGTATGTTGCACCGCAGCGAAGAAATGATTTAACGAATTTTGACGTTTCGGGCGGCCTTTCTTGCGAATGACCCATGCTAGGATGACCCGCCCTTGGGCCCTCGTGAAAAAAAATGGAGCCGTGCTGACAATGAAGCTCTTCAACTTCTCAATCAATCCGCGTGACATCCGCCGTCGCCTCGGCCTGAACCAGCAGGAATTCTGGACCCAGATCGGGGTGACGCAGAGTGGCGGGTCGCGCTACGAAAGCGGACGCGACATGCCGAAGCCGGTGCGCGAGCTGCTGCGTCTCGTGCACGTCGAACGCGTCGATCTATCCAAGGTCAAGAAGGAAGACTTCGAGGTCATCGAGTACCTCAAGGTGTCGCAACCCGAGCTGTACAAGAAGCTTCGCAAAGCGGCGCGCGGTACCGGAAGAAAGACACTCGAGGTGGTTGCACACTGAGCTCGCGACAGCGCGAAGCTCCACGACAAAGCCCGCGTTCGCGGGCTTTGTCGTTCATGGCAGCAGCGCTGCCTGCTGTATTCAGGAACGCGCCCGGACACGACCCCGCGATCACTTGGATGACACTCCCGATCATTCTCTTGTGACGGGACATCATCCGCGCTAGGCATTTCGGCCTATCGACGCATTGTGCCCCGCCGCAGCGCATCCGGCACTGTCGAGGCAAACCGCATCGCCCGCGGTGCGAGATGACAGCACGCATTCGGCTACGCCAAAAGGCCTAGCGCATCCCGGAGAAATCTATACCAGACTTGGCGCTACGGCTGACCCTCGTCCGGGAGTCTTAGATGTCCGCACGAAAAGCGCGCAAGACCGGATCCCGAGTCACTACCAAGCGGAAGCCCCCGCCGCGACCCAAGCGCCGCGCATCGGTTGCGGGGCGACCCGGCTCCGACACGTCGACCCGACCGACGGATGTGGCGGCGACCCGACCGCCCATCACGCTCGCGGCCGAGCCGGTCATCGGCGGACCGATCATCGTCGATCCGAATCTTCCGGTCTTCTCGGTCGATCCGGTGGGAAACTTCTTCGACGCCGGGCGGCCGGGTCACGCGGTCGTCCGGCCGGAAGACCTCGTCGCGCTGCGCATCGAGCTGAACAACCTGATCGTCGCGCCCGGCAGCCCGCCGCGCCTCACGAAATCAGCTGGCGGCGCCGCGCACGTGATCCTGCATTTTCCGCCGCAGGCCATCACCGAGCAGACGTTCTTCCAGAAAGCGCCCGAAGGAACCGATGGCGGCGAGCCTGAAAACGAAGGCGCGGACGAAACCGAGATCGACCTCACCCCAAGCGAGGACCTTACCGGCCCGCCGGTGCGCGCGCGCATCTCGGGCGAATCGCGCCTTGCGTTCACGGTGCCCGACGGTTTCGACGTGCCGTACACGCTCGAAGGCGTGCTCGCCGCGGTCGAGGAGCTCGCGCTGTCGGTCCCCGCCAATGCCAAGCCGCCCGGCAGCGGGCTGACTTTCGGCACCGTGACCGACATTTTCACCGGCGACGTCGTCAATCTCTCGGCGGCGCAGCGCGCGGCACTGTCCAGCTACGCCGTGCGCACGCTGCGGATCGCGGCGCTGCAGGGCGACATGGCCACCGTGCAGATGCGCCAGGCGAGTGGCGGCCGGGGCCTGCGCAGGTTGCGCGCGTCGGCGACCGACACGCTTGCGAGCGATGTCGGCGTGTTTCCCGGCCCCATCATCACGCGTCCGACGATCACCGTACGGCCCGCACTGCCGGGTCCGAAGCAAACGGCCATCGAATTTCCGTGGCGGCTGATCATCAGCCCGCACAGCGCCGAGCGCTGGCGCCACGCGAAAGCCCCGGTCACTTCGCTGGCCACCCAGCGCACCGAGCTGTGGCATTCACGGTTGGTCGCGCCCAAACCGGACGGCACGTACATCGAACCGCCACGGCCCGATAGCCAGCGCACGGTGCGTGCCGTGTGGGCGCTGACGGGCGAGGGCTCCACACAACCGATGCAGGGTGCCTTTCCGGCGTCGCTGCCGGTCCCCACCGAGATGCCGTTCCGCATGCCACTGGAGGACTTCGACCGCTTCCAGTTCGCGCACCTGTCGTCGAACTTCTCGAGCACGAAGTATCAGCCGACTGCCGTCGGCGTCAATCTACTGATGCTCTCGGCGCTCGGTGGCTGGCTCGATTCGCGCGGCGCGTGGATGCCGCCCGCCGGGCTCTCGGTCGAGGAATGGGTACACCGCGCGTCGATGGCACGCGACCACTACGTGCGAGTCGTCTACAAGGGCTTCGTGTTTCCGTGCGGGCATCGCGTTTCGCTGATCAAGGTGAGCGAGCGGAAGTTCCACAACGGCGCGCGTGACGACGAGGGCGTCCAGACCATCGAGCAGAAGGCGGGCAACACCGCCTATCTCCGCCAGCGTTTCTTCATCGTCCCCCGCGAGCGCGAGCGCCGCTATACCGACCCCGATCTTTCCAACATTGCCGGGAATGTCTTTTTCAAGTATCAGTTCCCGTTCAGCAGCGTGCGCATCCTCACCACCGTCACGCCCGACCTCGATCCGCCGAACGCATCACCCAGCGAAGTGAACGGATATGGCCAGACCATGTTCTGGCCGCATGTGAACGGACAACCGTTCCGCTTCCAGTGCTCGGCCACCGATCTCGACGGGCGCACCGTGCTGTTCGAGCTGCCCATGATCTTCATGGACAACACGCTGGTGAATCCCGGCCCGATCCGGGGCGCGCCGCATTTCGCCAAGGCGGAGCAGAACGCGCAGGCCGCCCAGGCGGACTGGGAGGCGCGCGGCACCCTGCGCGTCGCCAAGCTCAAGCAGCAGCGGGTGGCCCTGGCGCAAAGCGTGAAGGCCGGCGACACCACCGCCCAGGTGGAGGACATGAGCTTCAACGCGGTGGTCGAGCCCGGGAACCAGAAACTGCGCACGTACAGCGCCAAGCTGTCACGTCCGATCTTCTATCCAATGGTGGAAGAGGCACGCGTGAAGATCGCTGCGCTCGCGCAGCTCACCGGCAGCGCGAAGAACAACAAGGTGACCTGGAACGCGCACTACCTGCAGCACGGGTTCGGCGACTCCAACAAGGGCCAGGTGTTCGTCGACGTCGCGACCGAGCCCAACATGGCGCAGCTCGACTTCTCGACGCAGGGCGATCGTTCCGGCGGCTTCGTCCAGCCCAACCTCAAGCCGAGCGCGATCTCGCGACTCGCGGGACCGATAAGCGGCGACGCGCAGGCGGTGACGAATTTCATCAGCGGCCAGTTCAAGGGCGCCGACGCGTTCCCCGACAGCCTCTCGGACTTGCCGTTCCCGCTCCTGTTCGGCTGCATTCCGCTGGGCGCCGTGATCGAGGCGGCGACCACGGGCACGCCCGAGAAGATTCCCAAGTTCGCCTCGGAAGCCAGCACCCAGGTCGAGAACTTCATCAACGGGCTGGGGCGTCTGTTCGACTTCGTCTCCCGGCTTTCCGACCAGCCGGGCAGCATCGCCCAGGGTGCGGTCCAGGTGGCCAAGGGCACATTGGACGATCTGACCGCGCAGGCTCAGAGCTACACGCCGGCACTGGTCGCCGACGTCAAGACGCGCATCAACCAGCTGGCGACGGCGCTGAACGGCCTCGCCGCGCAGGTGCAGCCGCTGATCGGCACGACGATCGACACCTCGCCCGCGCTGCCCGGCCTGCCCGGCGCGATCACGGGCGTGCAGACCGCGGTCACCAACCTGCGCAACACCGCCAACGCGCAGGTGGGCGGCATCTCGCTGCCGGCAGGGCTGCGCCAGTCGGTGCTGCAAGTCGCGACCCAGCTCGAGACGTTCGCGTCCGATCTTGCCACGCTCACCGCGCTGCTCACTCAGGCCAAGACCCTGTACAGCGCACTCGACGACATCGTCGGCGACCCGACCCAGCTCGGCAACCTGCTGTCGGACGCGACGCAGCTCGGCACCAAGCTCCAGACATTGCAAGCGGCGATCACGCCGTTCCGCACGACGCTGGCGGGCTTCCGCCTGCTGGAGGGCGCGCCGCGCAAGGCGGTGCTGGAAGCCATCGACGTCGTGCTGCAGGTACTTGGGGCGGCGGCGCAGCTGGCCCAGCTGCTGGAGATGCTCACTGGGGATGAGCTCACCATCCGCTTCGACTGGAACCCGACCATTTCGAACTGGGCGTTGCCGGGCGCCAATGCGAACACCGATCCGCTCTTCCGCGCCAATGACAAGAAGGGCTTCCTGGTGGCGGTGGAAGCCAAGGTCAAGAAGAACGGCCAGAGCGCGCCGAAGATCACCGTCGTTTGCAGCCTCAAGCACTTCGACCTGGTGCTGATCGCGCCCGCGAGCTTCATCGAGATCAACTTCGACAAGATCGAGTTCCGCGTCGACAGCGCCGCAAAGATGGACGTCGACGTGCTCATCAACGACATCAAGTTCGTCGGTCCGCTGAGCTTCGTCGAGACGCTGCGCGACCTGATCCCGCTGGACGGGTTCTCCGATCCGCCGTTCCTCGACATCACGCCCCAGGGAGTCGATGCCGGGTTCTCGATCGCGCTGCCGAACATCGCGGTCGGCGTGTTCAACATGAGCAATCTGAGCCTCGGCGCCGGCTTCACCGTGCCCTTCATCGGTCAGCCGGTGTCGGTCCGCTTCAACTTCTGCACCCGCGAGCAGCCGTTCAACCTCACCGTCTCGCTGTTCGGCGGGGGCGGATTCTTCGGCATCACCCTGGACCCGCACGGCATCCAGATTCTGGAGGCCTCCTTCGAATTCGGCGCCAGCATCTCCATCGATTTCGGCGTCGCCTCCGGCGGCGTGCACATCATGGCCGGGGTCTACTTCCGGATGGAGAACGATGCATGCTCGCTGACCGGATATTTCCGCCTCGGTGGCCACGTCGACGTGCTGGGGCTGATCTCGGCGTCGATCGAGCTCTATCTCGAGCTGCGCTACGAGTTCGAGTCCGGCAAGTGCGTGGGCAAGGCGCAGCTCACCATCGAGATCGAGGTGTTCGTCTTCTCGGGCAGCGTCACCATCACCTGCGAGCGCAAGTTCGCGGGCTCCAACGGCGATCCGACGTTCCGCGAGCTCATGGGCGCCGATCCCTCGCTGCCGCTGGCGGCCGAGCTGGCGGCGATCGACGACACCACCAAGTACCCCTGGCGCGAGTACTGCGAGGCGTTTGCCTGACGGAGGCGCGAGATGGCCCAGCAGAAGATCATTTGGACCGTGCTGCCGCACGGACGCGAAACCACCGGCAGACTGGCCGGCCGGCTTCGCGTGTCCGTCGTCGCCTCCGCACGGCTCACGCCGCAGGCCTCCGACGAGCAAGTGCTGAAGGCGTTTCCGGAGTGGGTGAACTGGCCCGACACCCTGAAGAAGGTCAAGTTCCATCTGCGCATCGGCGCGCAGGTCGTGGACCTGCAGGTGGTGAGCAAGCCCGATCCGACACTGTGGCAGCGCCTGCTGCCGCCCGCAACGCCGGTCGCGGGGTTCGTCTTCAAGGATATGAGCCAGGTCAATCTGCGCTCCTACGCGGTGCGCAACGTCCTCGGCCTGATGCGCAAGCACTACGGCAAGCTGGCGGTCCAATCCGCAAGCACTCATCCCACGCTGCTGCCCTGGAAAGATGCGCATCCCGACCTCAAGGGCATGCTCACCGATCTCGGCACGCGCACCTTCAAGACCGACTACGGCAACACGTCGGTCGAGACACTGCTGCCCGGATTCAATCGCTTCTTCGACGACAAGAACAAGAAGAGCCTGGAGAACCAGGTGCGAAGCCTGGTGTTCAGCAAGAACGGCAAGTACATCGCGCCCGCCGCGGGCATCGGTGCCGACGGCGAGGGAAACCCGCAGGCCGGCCCCGGTTTCGTGATTCGCGTCCTGCCGCCGGACTGGAACGACCCCGCCGGCGGCGGACCGGACGCGCCGCTGATGTCGCAATTCAACTCGGCCGCCGAGTACACGCTCTACCAGGCCAACCGGTTCTACCGGCGCGAGCCGCCGAGTGACGCCCAGCGCGCCATGCGCCGCCCGCCTCACCAGAACGTGCCGGCGCCGCCGCCCGTGTCGGAATACGATTTTCATCGCATCGTCGCGTCGTACGCCGACTATCCCGGGTTGCTGCGCGGTCTCGGGCTGGTGATCGACTGCGTGCTGCCGGCCAATTCGCCC
>JBAVOG010000927.1:0-1644 GCA_049691875.1 Burkholderiales bacterium
CGCACGGCCCGCGCACCGAAAGCCTGCGGGCCCTCGTCCTCATTGCGCCGCGTGCCGCGCCGGGCGAGCTTCGCGCAGAACTTCAACCATGCCGCCTGCGCCGCGTCGCCGGGCGTCGCCCGGCGCAGCAGCCAGAACGAGAAGGCGGCGATCACCGCGCCAACTGTCCAGAAGAGCACTTGTGCCATGGCCTGCCAGTTTGCCTCAGGCATTCCGAGTCGGTTGAAGAGGCCCCGCTGCCGATCGGGGTTGTAGCCGAGGACCCATTGATTCCAGTAGTTCGCAAGCGCTTCCCAGTTGAATCGTAACGCGCGCAGCCAGTTCAGGTCGGCGCGCACCAGGAATGGTAACGATTCTCCGGCGGGAACGGCGGCGGCGAGTCCAGACTCGATCCGCAGGGGGACGGCGGCGGCAGTGGGGTCGACCCGCACCCAGCCACGCTCACCGAGCCAGACTTCGGTCCAGGCGTGGGCATCCGCCTGTCGAACGACGACGTAGCCGTCCACCGGGTTCGTCTCGCCACCCTGGTATCCGGTGACCACGCGCGTGGGCACGCCCGCTGCGCGCATCATGAATGCGAACGCCGAAGCGAAGTGCTCGCAAAAGCCCCGCTTGGTGCCGAACAGGAAATCGTCCACCGAATCGCGGCCAAGCGGCGGCGGCGCGAGTGTGTACCCGAGCCCGGCGCGGCGAAAAAAATCTATCGCGCGCCGCAAGATCTCCGCACGATCGGCCGATCCGCTGGCCCACTGTCTGGCGAGCGCCGTCGCCTTGGGATTGAACCCCGCCGGCAACTGAAGCGCTGTTTTCAGGTCCTGCGCGGACCCTGCACTGACCGCCCGATACGTGAGGAACGAGCTCATGGAATAGCGGATGCGCGTGCGTACGGGGACTCGCGAATTCAGCTGGAAGTCCTCGGTGACCTCGGCATTGGGCGGCACGCGACCGGGCAGATCGAGCGCGAACAGCCACCGGCGGTTGTGGGGCTCGACTGTCACGATGTAGGTGAGAGGCGGGCCCTCGGGCACGAAGTCGGCCTGGCGGGCCAGCGTCCGGCTTCCCTGGTCCCAGCGGTGTCCGTCGAATTGCCAGAAGACCGGCCCGCGCCAGTAGAGAGCGCTCTTCTGCGGCGGCGCTTCGTCGAACTGGACGCGAAACGCGATGGCATCGGAGCGTGAGAGCGAGCTGATCGCGCCCGGAGTCATCGAGTCGGAAAGCCCCGTCATGCCCGAGTACGCGTCACTCGGCATCCCCCAGAGCGGACCCGCCACGCGCGGAAAGAACAGGAACAGGAGCAGCATCACCGGCAAGCCCTGGGCAAGCAGCACGCCCGCAGTCCTGAATTGACCATGCAGCGGACGTCCAGGCGCATTGAATCCGATCAGCGCGGTGGTGAGCACCAGAACCGTGACGAGCATCAGGCCCGCAATCGCAATGGTCTGCGTGTAGAAGAAGCTCGTCAGGGCGAGGAAATAGCACAGGAAGGTGACGATGACGGCATCGCGCTGCGTACGGGTCTCGAGGAGCTTGAGCGCGAGGAAGAGCACGAGCATCGTCACCCCTGGATCGCGACCGAAGATGGTGCGATGCGTGACGAAGACGCCCGCGACCCCGAAGATCACCAGGCCATAGAGCAGCCAGCGC
>JBAVOG010000928.1:0-1669 GCA_049691875.1 Burkholderiales bacterium
CCGCGCGGCAGCTTCGTCAAGCGCGGGTCAACGGGTCGAGTTGATTTCGTATCGCCCCTGCCCTGCCCCTTCAACTACGGGTCGGTGCCGCAGTTCATCGGCCTCGAGGGCGACTTGCTCGACGCCGTGGTGCTGGGGCCGCGCCTGCCTTACGGCACCCGCAAACGGGTGAAGGCCTGGGGTGCCGTGACGCTGACCGACCGCGGCATGAGTGACGACAAGCTGATCTGCGCCGCGGGTCCGCTGGCGCCGGAAGAACGCCGCAAGGTCCTGCGGTTCTTCCACTTCTACGCAAGGTGCAAGGCGCTTCTCAATCTCTGGCGCCGGCGTCCGGGTAGAAATGCATGCGAGGGATGGTGCGAAGCGAGCGAGGCAATCGCCCGCGCCCGACCCCGCGATGAAGCGTGGCAAGGACCGAACGTTCCCTACTGAGGCACCCCGTTGCAACCGGCGCGCTGTGCGCTCAAAACCGGGGTGTAAGAACAATCGACGTCAAATGTCAACATCTGTCAATTCTGTGGAATAGGCCTTCTATTGGCCGACGGGCAGGATTAGTCTGGGTGCGCAAGGTATCGGGAAAAATGCCTAGACCCCGCACCGGGACAACGAGATCCGCCACTCGCGAGCCGCAAAGAGATGATTGCTCACCGCGCACTCTCCGCAGGCCTGATCGTCCCGCCAACGCACGGGTTCGTTGCGTGCGAAAGCAAGCCGTGGGAGAGCGTCCCGGGCGCGCAATTCATCGCGAATCCGCAGCCCGCCGCACTGTCCGCGTCCGAGAAGCTCTCGAAGCTGTTCAGTGACGAAGAACTCATTCTGCATTGCCAGGAAGTGGTGCGGCTCAATGCCGGCATGGCGTCGCCGCTTCTGCTCGACGTTTCCATCCGGTCGCGTGCCGAAGAAGACGGACAGACCACGCCCGGACTCTTTCTTGCCCTGATCGAGGGCGACGAGCTGACGACCGAGCTCGACCGACGCGTGATCGAACGCGCGCTCGACTGGTTTCGCAGCGCGCGCCCGGGTCGCGAGGTCATCCTGAATTTCAACCCGACGGTCGAATCGGTGAACACTTCCGGTTTCGCTTCGTTCGTGGAAGGCGCGCTGCGCGCGCGCGATCTGGACCCGGGCGTGCTGTGCCTGGAGATTTCCGAGGAAGTGGCGAGCGACCTGCCGTCGAATGCGCAGCCGAATATCGACAGCCTGAGCCGCCTGGGCTGCAAGTTCGCGGTCGGCTCGTCCAGCTGCGGGTCCGCCTCGCGCGCGGCGATGCAGGCCCTGCGCGCGAACTTCGTCCGTTTTTCCGGTTCGCTGGTTCAGAATCTTCTCGAGAGCGCCACGTCGCTTTCGCGGGTCGCCGCCGTGAACCGCCTGTGCCAGGGCACCGGCGTCCACACGGTTGCCGAACGCGTCGAAGACTCCTCCGTCCTGCGCCATCTCGAGGAAATCGGCGTGAGCTACGCGCAGGGCCTCAACATCGAGGATCACCGCCCGCTCGCCTTCTACGGCTAGCGCGTCCACTGCGGTAGTCGTCGTTCCCGGTTGATCGTCGCCATTCTCGCTTGCGCGGGAGTGGCGGTATTTTGCGCGTTTGAGGAACACCATCCCCTCCTTTTCAGGTCCTTCCGGGTTTTGTGGGGGTAAGGAGGGACAGAAGCCTCGGAGGGGCAGA
>JBAVOG010000929.1:0-11129 GCA_049691875.1 Burkholderiales bacterium
GTTTCGCACAGCGCGCCCCGAAGCCGAACTCGCGCAGCTTACCGAAAGCGCGCTGCAAATGCCGCTGGAGGAGAGCCTCGCGCTCCTCGCCTACCCGTACCCGCGCGAGCACTGGCGAGTCGCTGTCCACGGCGTACGGGTTCCGCTGCTCTACGTGGTGACGCCACAGTTCGCGGAGCAGGCAAGGAATCTGAAGCGCAATCGGCCGCAATTCGAGATCGCGGTGTTCGAGGACGCCGGGCACGCCCTCTTCGTGGACGAGCCCGACAAGTTCAACGCATTGCTGGAAGACTTCGTTCGCCGACTTCCCGACCGGTGAAGGTTTGCGCAGGATGTGCCCTTGCACGCTTCGCCGGCGTCAGGCTACGGTGTGCTCGGCGGCGCCGAATGACGGGTACTGCGCGGAGAGCTTCATGCGCGCCAGACTCCACGCTTCCGCGAGGGACACCAGGAACGTGCCGGGGTGATGTTCGAGCCAGTCTCCGGCGTCGTGCGCCGAGGCGAAGAAACGCACGAAGCGGCAGAAGTGACGGAACACATCCTCCTGGATCTGCACGCGTTCCGGCGTGACGAACGACATGACCGTTTCGGGCGGTGCATCGCAAATCCCGGCCGGTGCCACGACGAGATGCAGCGTTGCGCCGCTCGCCGGGCAGATCGACTCGACGTCCGCAGTGGAATCGAGCAGCGCCGGCAGAAAGAGCGTGTCCCACGCACACCAGGCGTGCAGCGTGCGCCCGGCGACGTGCAGGCGATGCGGCGTCGTGTCGAGCGTCAATCCCCAGAAGCCGGTTACCGCGCCCGAGGAATTCCGGTGAATGCCGTGCCAGATGCCGAGCGCGGTCGCGATTGTCTCGGGATCCGTCCCGGCGGTTTCGGCAAGCGCTCCCGGCGCAACCGGCTGGCCGCGGGCGAGCAACTGGTAGAGCGTCCGGGCGATGCGTTCCCCTGTCTCATCGAGGCGCGGGAAAAGCTTCGGCACGACACCTTCAGCGCGTGCAATCTCGGCGCGTTCCATCTGCGGCCCGAACATGGTGACTCCCTGGCGTCCGCCGGCAGGGGTGATGATAGACGGGGTTTCGCCCGGGCGGGCTGCCGGGCGTCCGGGATCGGGCGACGCCCGACCGACCGCCGCCCGACACGGCCGTGTCGCCGTCCTGTAACATCTTCGCCCACAATATCGACCGGCCGGATTCCATGGCCGGATGACTGCTGCAAACCGCCCAACGAGGAGGACCACCATGAACTGTCATGCCTGGCGTGATGCCCTGCTGTCCGTGACCGGCGCGCTGGCCGCGGTCGCCATGCTTGCATTTGCCGGCGCTGTCGCCGCGCAGGCCAATTGCCCGCACGGCGCGCTCGACGCGCGGTTCTGCGACGCCAACGGCGATCTGGTGGCCGATGCGCCGACCGATCCCAAGCAGTGGGTCGACCCGTCGACGTTGATCTTCGCCTACACGCCCGTCGAGGACCCCGCGGTCTACGCGACAGTGTGGGACGGATTCCTCAAGCACATGGAGAAGGTGACCGGGAAGCGTGTGCAGTTCTTTCCGGTGCAATCGAACGCGGCGCAGATCGAGGCGATGCGTGCGGGACGGCTGCATATCGCGGGCTTCAACACCGGCTCCAATCCGCTGGCGGTGAACTGCGCGGGGTTCGTGCCGTTCGCCATGATGGCGCGCGGGGACGACTCGTTCGGTTACGAGATGGAGATCATCACGTACCCCGGCAGCGGAGTGAACAAGGTCGAGGACATCCGCGGCAAGACGCTCGCGTTCACGTCGCAGACTTCGAACTCCGGGTACAAGGCGCCGTCGGCGCTGCTCAAGTCGGAGTTCAAGATGGAGGCCAACAAGGATTTCAAGCCGGTGTTCTCTGGCAAGCACGACAACTCGGTTCTCGGCGTCGCCAACAAGGACTATCCGGCGGCCTCGATCGCCAATTCCATCATGAAGCGGATGATCTCGCGCGGGGTCGTCAAGGCGGAGCAGATCGTGACGGTCTACAAGTCGCAGACCTTTCCGACGACCGGCTACGGTTACGTCTACAACCTGAAGCCGGAGCTCGCGAAAAAGGTGCAGGAAGCCTTCTTCTCGTACCCCTGGGATGGCTCCGAGCTGAAGAAGGAATTCGAGAAGTCCGGTGAGGCGAAGTTCATCTCGATCACCTTCAAGGACCACTGGGACGTGATTCGCAAGATCGACGCGGCGAACAACGTCAGCTACAAGTGCAAGTGATCGGAACGCGATCTGCATGCTGCGCCTGGAGGGGCTGACCAAGCGCTACCGCACCGGCGACCTCGCGCTCGAGAGTGTGGACCTCGAGGTGCCCGCCGGGCAGGTGATGGCGCTGATCGGTCCGTCCGGGGCCGGCAAGTCGACGCTCATCCGCTGCGTGAATCGGCTGGTCGAGCCGACTTCCGGGCGGGTGCTGCTCGGCGACACCGACGTCACCGCGCTTTCGCGCGGCGAGCTGCGCCGCGCGCGGCGACGCATGGGCATGATCTTTCAGGAGTACGCGCTGGTCGAGCGTCTCACCGTCATGGAGAATGTGCTCTCCGGGCAGCTTGGCCACGTCGGCTTCTGGAAAAGCTACTTCCGACGCTTTCCCCAGCCGGCAGTGAGCCTCGCGTATGCGACGCTCGAGCGGGTCGGGCTTGCCGATCATGTCGACAAGCGCGCCGATGCGCTCTCAGGCGGTCAACGGCAGCGGGTCGGCATCGCGCGCGCGCTCCTGCAGCAACCCGACATTCTGCTCGTCGATGAGCCCACCGCGAGCCTCGATCCCAAGACCTCGCGGCAGATCATGCGGCTCATCTGCGAGCTGTGCGCCGAGCGCAATCTCGCGGCAGTGATCAACATTCATGACGTGCAACTTGCCCAGCTCTTCGTGCAGCGGGTCGTGGGCCTGCGCGCCGGACGCATGGTGTTCGATGGTCCCCCGGCCGATCTGACCTCGGAGGTCCTCACGACGATCTATGGCGAGGAGGACTGGACGGCGGCGGCGGGGCGAAAGCGCGGGGCTGACGGTGACGCGGACGATGAGCCGACGCTCGACGAGGAGCGCATGGCGGGGATGGTGTGAGCGCCGCCTCCGCCACGGCGTGGCGGCGCCCGCCGCTCATCGCGAACCGGACGCTGTACTGGGCGCTGATCATCGGTGCGGTGGTCTACCTCGCGCTCGCGTTCGGCTCGCTGGAAGTGAACTGGAAGCGGGTCGCCGAGGGCGTGCCGCGCGCGGTGCGCTTCATCGCTGCGTTCTTTCCGCCGGATTTCACGAGTCGCTGGGGCGACATTCTCAGCGGGCTCCTCGAAAGCCTCACGATGACGGTGACGTCGACGGCAGTGGGTATCGCGATTTCGGTGCCAATCGGCGTCGGCGCGGCGCGCAACGTTGCGCCGCTGTGGATTTACCTCATCTGCCGCGCGATCATCGCCATTTCGCGGAGCTTTCAGGAAGTCATCATCGCGATCCTGTTCGTCGCACTTTTCGGCTTCGGGCCGTTCGCCGGCTTTCTGACGCTCTGCGTCGCGACTATCGGGTTCCTCTCGAAGCTCCTGGCGGAGGACATCGAGGATATTGATCCCGGACCGGCCGAGGCGGTGCGTGCAACCGGGGCGACCTGGCTGCAATGGCTCAACTTCGGCATCCAGCCGCAGGTGATGCCGCGGCTCATCGGTCTTTCGCTTTACCGTCTCGACATCAACTTCCGTGAATCGGCGGTGATCGGCATCGTCGGGGCGGGCGGCATCGGCGCCACGCTCAACACTGCGATCGACCGCTACGAATTCGATTCGGCGGCCGCGATCCTGCTCATCATCATCGGCATCGTGATGATTGCGGAATACTCTTCGAGCTGGATCCGCACGAAGGTGCAGTGATGCCGGTCGAGACGCGCGCACAGGGGGTTCACTGGCGGCGCATGCCGCCTCTGGTGCAGGCTGCGCGCTTCGGCGCGTGGCTCCTGCTCGTCGCGTTTGCGGTGTGGTGCTTCGAGGTCATGACGCGCGACACCATCTGGGCGTTCGCGCTCGACGCGCCGCGCCAGGCCGCCGATCTCCTCGGGCGCATGGTGCCGCCGCGCTGGGGCTACATCAACGAAATCTGGGCGCCGCTCTGGGAGACGCTCAACATTGCGACGATCGGCACGCTGCTGGCGCTGGGCATGGCGATGCCGGTGGCGTTTCTGGCGGCTCGCAATACCACGCCGAGTGCGTTGTTCCTGCGTCCGCTGGCGCTCTTCGTCATCGTCTCCTCGCGCTCGATCAACTCGCTCATCTGGGCGCTCCTGCTCGTGGCGATCATCGGCCCGGGGCCGTTCGCGGGCGTCATCGCCATCGCGCTCCGCTCGATCGGGTTCATCGCCAAGCTGATGTACGAGGCGATCGAGGAGATCGACGCGTCCCAGGTCGAGGCGATCACCGCCACGGGAGCGACACGCGGTCAGGTGCTCGTCTACGGAATCTGGCCGCAGATCCTGCCGGCCTTCGCGGGCGTCTCGGTATTCCGCTGGGACATCAACATCCGCGAATCCACCGTGCTCGGGCTGGTGGGGGCGGGCGGCATCGGGCTCAATCTGCAAGCCTCGCTCAACGTCCTCGCCTGGCCGCAGGTCACGCTGATCTTCATCGTGATCCTTGCCACGGTGGTTGCGAGCGAGTGGGTCTCGGCAAAGGTCCGGCACGCGTTCATCTGATATCCTGCGTCGATGAGTGGGGCCGTCGAGCGCTTTTCGGTCATCACCTGCCCGCAGTGCGGCACGGCGCGTCGCGAGGAAATGACGGACAACGCTTGCCAGTTCTTCTACGAATGCACCGGCTGTCACGCCCTCCTCAAGCCCAGGAGCGGCGACTGCTGCGTGTTCTGCTCGTACGGCAGCGTGAAGTGTCGGTCGCGACAGCTCGATTAGGGTTGCTGCGACTCATCCGACCGGTCGCCTGACGACCGATCGGACCGCGGCGTGACCAGCACCTTGTCTACGCTGTGGCGGTCCATGTCCAGGACCTCGAACCGCAGTCCGGCGAACGAGAACTGATCGCCCTCGCGCGGCACGCGCCCCAGACGCGCCATCACCAGTCCGCCGAGCGTGTGGTAGCGCCCCGCCTCGTCGTCGGGCAACTCGATCGCGCGGTCGAGCGCTTCGTTCAGGCGCGCGAGCGAGATCCCGCCATCCACCAGCAGCGAACCGTCGGCTCTGCGCACCACGTCCGGATCGTGCGCCTCGTCGGTCTCCGGCACCTCGCCGACGATCGCCTCGAGCACGTCGGTCATGGTGACGAGACCCTGCACGTCGCCGTACTCGTCGACCACCATGGCGAGATGTACCTTGTCGAGCTTGAAAAGCTCGAGAAGCCGGATGAGGTGAATGGTCTCGGGCACATAGAGCGGGGCACGAAGGTGATCGCGAAGCTCGAAGGCTTTCCCCTTGAGCGAGAGATCGATCAGATCGAGCGTATCGAGAATTCCCAGCACGTCGTCCAGACCGGCGCGACATACGGGCACGCGCGTGAACCCCGTGTCCCGGATGGTCTTCAGGCTGTTCTCGCGCGACGCATCGACGTCCAGCCAGACGACGTCGACCCGTGGGGTCATGATTGCACTCACCTTCTGCGAGTCCAGGCGCAGCACGCGCGAGACGAACTCGTGCTCGGCCGGCTCGAACACGCCCGACTCGGTGCCGATCTTCATCAATCCCTCGATCTCCGCTTCGGTCACCGTGTGTCTCATGCGTTCCCGGACGCCGAGCAGGCGCAGTATTCCCTCCGTGGAGAACGTGAGCAGTTTCACGAAGGGCAGCATCGCCCTGGAAAGCATCTGCATGGGCGCGGCGATGCGCGTGGCGATCGCCTCGGGGGCGTGGATCGCGAGGCGCTTGGGCACGAGCTCCCCGAGCACCAGCGACACGTACGTGATGCCGATCACCACGATCGCCACTGCGAGCTCCCGCGCGCAGGGGGCGAGGACCGCAACGTTGCGCAACGATTCCGCCAGCCCTGCAGACAGCGTCGCCTCGCCTAACGCGCCCATGATGATCCCGATCAGCGTGATGCCCACCTGGACGGTCGAAAGAAACTGACCGGGATGCGTCGTGAGAGCGAGCGCGGCGGCCGCACCCGGATGCTTCGTCTCGGCGAGCTGTCGGAGGCGGACGTGGCGGCTCGAGACGACCGCGAGCTCCGACATGGCGAACACGCCGTTGGCAAGGATGAGGGCAAGGAGGACGAGAACTTCCATGGGAGGCGCTCCGCGACGACACGATGCTGAGCGTCGAAGATAGCAGAGCGTCGCGCGCGGATTGGATGGGGTGTGAAGCCGTTTCCCCTCCTTTTCAATGAGGGGTGCCCGCGAAGCGGGCGGGGTGGTTCGGACTTCGATTTAGCTCAGCGCACCACCCCGTCGCCTTCGGCGCCACCCCTCCTCGACGAGGAGGGGAAACACCATCAAGAGTCCATCGCCTCGCGACCGCTATTGCGTGTTTGCGGCGAGCGACCGCGGTTCCCAGCCCCCGCCGAGCGCGCGGTAAAGATCGACGAGCGCGGTCTGTTGATTGCGCAACGCGATCAGCTGCTCGCGCTCTGCGTCGAGAAGCTCGCGCTGCGCGGCAAGCACATCGAGATACCCGGTGTAGCCCGCCTTGTAGCGTCGCTCCGAGAGCTTCAGCGCGTCGGCCAGCTGGGCGCGGCGCTCCTCCTGCGCCAGGTACGAATCGCGCGCCCCCGTGTGCGACGCAAGCGCATCGTGGACGTCGCGGAAGGCGGACTGTACGGTCTGCACGTAACCGATCTCGGCCAGCTTGCGGCGTGCCGAGGAGGCCTCCACCTGCGCCTCGATGCTCTTCAGGCCGATGAGTGGCTGAATCAGCGTCGCTGCGATCGACCAGATCCCCGCCGGCCCCGTGAAAAGATTGGCGAGTGTCGCGCTCTCCGTCCCGTACGTGCCGGTGAGAATAAGCGAAGGAAAGTACTGCGCGCGTGCCTCGGACACGCGGAAATCAGCCGCGGCCAGGCTCGCTTCGGCCTGGCGGATGTCCGGCCGGCGCGCGAGGAGGTCCGAAGGCAAGCCCGGCGGCACCTCGGGTGCGTGGGCATACGATTCAATGTCGCGGCCGCGCTTGACGGTCGGTGTGTACACGTCCCGGGGATTGCGGCCGGTGAGCACGGCGAGCGAGGACTGGAGCAGATCGATGGCTTTTTGCAGCGGTGGAATCGACGCCGCCACCGTCGCGCGCGCCGCTTCGGCCTGCTTCACGTCGAGCGTGCTCACCAGGCCCGCCTTGCGCCGCGCCTGCTGGAGGCGGACGCTCGCCTCCCGCGTCTCGAGGGTTCTGCGCGAAAGCGCTAGCTCCGCATCGGCCGCAGTCAGGGTGAAGTAGGTGTTTGCCACTTGCGCCGCCAGCGTGATGCGCACGGTCTGGGCGTCGTACTGCGAGGCGAGCAGCGTCGACTCGGCGGCGCTCTGTCCGGAGCGCAGCTTGCCCCACAGGTCCACCTCGTAGGCGGCCGACAGCCCTACCGTGTGGTCGGTCGAGATGAAAGGCGGGCCCTGCGGAAACGACGTCGCCGCGCTGCGCTTGGCACGGCTCGGGTTCGCGTTCAGGTCGACCGACGGATAGAGATAGGAGGTCGCGAGCAGCAGGTTGGCGCGCGCGAGGTCGATGCGTGCCACGGCCGCGCGCAGATCCAGATTGTTGGCGAGCGCTTCGTCGACGAGTCCGGTGAGCGCCGTGTCCCCGAAAAGCGTCCACCAGCTGTCGAGCTCCACCGGCGCCTTCGCCTCGGTCGCCACGGGCAGATCGAGCTTCGGCGGCTCCGTTTGCGTCGTGGCGCACCCGGCCACCGCGATGGCCAGCGAAAGCGCCCATGCGGCCCGCAGGATTCGTGTTTCAGCCATGGGATGCTCCTTTCCCTTCGGTCGCCGCGAGCGTGGCGGCGTGCAACTCCGCGCTGCGCCGCTCGCCTTCCTCGACTTCGGCATGCAGCTCGGCCGCGCTGCGCGTCTCGCGCACGCGTCGCTCGACGAGCAGCCTGAAGAAGAAGGGGATGAAGAAGATCGCGAGGAAGGTCGCCGCCAGCATGCCGCCCATCACGCCGGTGCCGACCGAGACCCGCGCGCCCGCTCCGGCGCCGGTCGAGAACGCGAGCGGCACCACGCCGAGAATGAACGCGAGCGAGGTCATGATGATCGGACGGAACCGCAGCCGGGCCGCCTCGATGGCGGCGGCCGACGGCGAGTAGCCCTCCCTGGTCTTCAGCAGCGCGTACTCGACGATCAGGATCGCGTTCTTCGCCGCCAGCCCGAGCAGCGTCACGAGCCCGATCTGGAAATAGACGTCGTTGGTCATGCCGCGTATCCACACCGCAGTGAGCGCGCCGAAGGTCCCGAACGGCAGCGCCAGCAGCACCGAGAACGGCAGCGACCAGCGCTCGTAGAGCGCGGCGAGGATCAGAAACACCATGATCACCGCCATGCCGAGCGCGAGGTTCGACGTTCCGCTCGATTTCTTCTCCTGGTAGGAGGCGCCGCCCCAGTCGAAGCTGAATTCCTTGGGAAGGACTTCGCGCGCGATCGTCTCGACGCGCTCGATCGCCTGGCCCGAGCTGACGCCGGGTGCGCCCTGGCCGATGATCTTCACCGCCGGCAGGTTGTTGAAGCGGTCGAGCGAGTCCGGGCCGGACGAGTAGGACACTTTCGCGAGCGCGCTCAGCGGCACCATCTCGCCGCGACTGGAGCGCACCCAGACTGCGCCGATGTCGTCGGGGCGATTGCGATAGCGCGGCTCGGCGCTCATCAGCACCTGCCAAGTGCGCCCGAACTTGTTGAAGTCGTTCACGTAGTAGCTGCCTAGCGTGGCCGACAGCGTATTGAACACGTCGTCCACGGGCACCCCGAGCGACTTCGCCTTCTCGCGGTCCACGTCGACGCGCAGCTGCGGGACGTTCGAGCGCCACAGCGTCTGGGCGCCGCCCAGCATCGGGTCGGAGTTGAGCCGGCCGAGCAGCTGCTGCGTTGCCTGCGCGAGTTTCGCCGAGCCGCCGTCGCCACGCTGCTGGATGTAGAACTCGTAGCCGCCGGCGGTGCCGAGCCCGAAGATCGCCGGAGGCCCGAACGCGAGCACCAGCGCGTCCTTGATGTGCGCGGTCTTCGCGAAGAACTCGCCGACGAGCTGCGGAGTGGTCACCTTGCGCTCGTCCCAGTGCTTCTGCGTGACGAAGATCGTCGCTGCGTTGTTGCGAAAGCCGCCGCCGATGAAGTCGAATCCCGTGAACGCGACGACGTCCTCGTTCACCGGATTCGATTTCAGGATGTCGACCACCTGGTTGACGACCCGATCGGTGCGCTGGAGCGTGGCGCCGTCCGGCAGGATGACCGCCGAGATGAAGAAACCCTGATCCTCGGCCGGTACCAGCGAGCCAGGCGTGATGCGCCACAGCCCGGTCGCGATCGCCACCATCCCGCCGAAGAGCAGGAGCGCGATGACGCCGCGCCGAATCATCCACGTGACGCCTTCGATGTAGCGGCCCGTCACGCGGCGGAACCAGCCGTTGAACCACGTGAAGAAGCGCCCCGGCTGCCGATGTTCGCGCTTGAGGATCATCACGCAGAGCGCCGGGGTCAGCGTGAGCGCGACGATGCCCGAGATCACGACCGCGATCGAGATCGTGACGGCGAACTGCCGATAGAGCTCGCCGGTCAGCCCGCCGAGGAACGCGATCGGCACGAACACCGCCGCGAGCACCAGCACGATCGCAATCACCGGACCGCTCACCTCGCGCATCGCGATGATGGCAGCCTCGCGGGCGTGCAAGTGCTCCTCGTGCATGATCCGCTCGACGTTCTCGAGCACGACGATTGCGTCGTCGACGACGATCCCGATCGAGAGCACCATGCCGAAGAGGGTAAGCGTGTTGATGGAGTAGCCGAGCGCGAGCAGCCCCGCGAACGCGCCGGTCAGCGAGACCGGAACCGCGATGATCGGGATGAGCGTGGCGCGCCAGTTCTGCAGGAAGAGGAAGACGACCAGGAAGACGAGGATCATCGCCTCGCCGAGCGTCTTCAGCACCTCGCGGATCGACACCTCGACGAAGCGCGTCGTGTCGTAGGGGATCGCGTATGCCAACCCTGGCGGGAACCGTTCGGCGAGCTCCGCGACAGTCTCCTTGACCACTCCGGCGACTTTGAGCGCGTTGGCGCCCGGCTGCAGGAAGATCCCGACGAGCGTCGCGCTCTTGCCGTTGTACCGGCCGATGAATTCGTAGTCCTTGCTGCCGAGCTCGACCCGCGCCACGTCGCGCAGGCGCAGGGTGGAGCCATCGGGATTCGCGCGCACGATGATGTTCGAGAACTGCTCGGCGTCGGCGAGCCGCCCGAGCGTCGTGATCGTGTACACGAGCTCCTGGTCGCCGCTGTACGGCGCCTGGCCGACCTTGCCCGCGGCGAACTGCGCGTTCTGCTCCCGGATCGCGGCGATCACGTCGCCCGTGGTGAGGCGCAGCTGCGCGAGCCGGTCGGGTCGGACCCAGACCCGCATCGCGTAGTCCTTCGCGCCGAAGATCTGCACGTTGGTCGTGCCCGGGATGCGCTTCAGCCGGTCGAGCACGTTCAGCGTCACGTAGTTCGACGTGTAGAGGTCGTCGAAGCGGCCGTCCGGAGAGTAGAACGCCAGCACCTGGAGAAAAGCTGACGAGCCCTTCTCGACGGTCACGCCCTGCCGGCGCACTTCCTCGGGCAGCCGCGCCTCGGCCTGCTTGACGCGATTGTTTACGTTGAGCGCGGCCTGGTCGACGTTGGTGCCGATGTCGAACGTGACCTGAATCTGCAGCTGGCCGTTCGACGCCGAGTTCGAGCTCATGTAGATCATGCCCTCGACGCCGTTGATCGCGTTCTCGAGGGGCGCAGCCACGGTCTGCTCGAGCACCTGGGCCGACGCGCCGGGATAGAACGCCTGCACCTGCACCACCGGCGGCGCGATCTCGGGATACTGCGCGATCGGCAGCACGCGGATCGCGGCGAGGCCGGCCAGGACGACGAATATCGACAGCACCGCGGCGAAGATCGGGCGGTCGATGAAGAATCGGGAAAACATGGGGAATTCCTTCGGGAAGCGTGTCTGCGACGGTCCGGGTTACTTC
>JBAVOG010000930.1:0-1760 GCA_049691875.1 Burkholderiales bacterium
GGCCTGGCGCAGGCGCTCTCGCAGCGGATCGGCGAGCTCTACTCGCCCGAGTGCCGGGCCGATCTCGGCGATCATCGCTGCCGGGTGCCTATCGATCCGCCGGTCATCGCGCGGGATACGCCGTACGGCGAGGGCGACGTCGTCAAGGTCGCGACGGCGATGACCGGCATTGAGACCCGGTCATTGCCGCTCATCAACCCCGGCTTCGATGCGGGCAATCTCACCGGCTGGGAGGTCGTCTCCGGCAGCGCGCAGGCGAAGATCCAGAACGGCGACCTCACGCCGCACACGGGCAGCCACTTTCTCGAGGGCGGCTCCGTCGCCTCCTTCGAGGTTCGGCAAACCGTCGACCTGACCGCCGTGCTCGATCCAGCCATCATCGACAGCGGCCAGATCACGCTCGACTGCGCATGTTCTCGTGCCAACGGCGCCACCGACAGCGTCGATGAGGGCCGGGTGATCCTCGAGCTGCTCGATGCGATGGACGCGGTACTGGCGACCGCCTGGGACACCGGCTTCGAGAGCTTTGCCGGCGACGGCACCTGGCATCTCCGCGCAATCTCCGGCGTCCCCGTTCCCGCCGGCAGCCGGAAGCTCCGCATCCGCTTTCTCGGCCAGCCCCTCGGCGGCACCGTCTGCAACGCCGCCCTGGATACCATCTCGGCGACGCTGACCGATGCGCAAGTGCCGCTCCTCGGCTCCGCCGTCTACGAGAACCGGATCTATCTCTGCATGACCGCCGGAACAACGGCGACCGAGCAACCGGTCTATGACACCACCCCCAACGCCGAAACAACTGACGGCACGGCGGTGTTCGCAGCGCAGGAGTCCTGGACCCGCCACGGCGCGGTGACCGCCGTGATAGACCGGCGGCGGTTCACCATTGCCATCGACGAGCCGCGCGCCGTCGACGGCTGGTTCTCGGGCGGTGTTATCGCGTGGGAAACCGGCGCCAACGCCGGCCGGGCGATGGAGGTAAAGGACTGGAGCGAGGACGGGTCGATCACGCTGTTCCTGCCCATGCCCGACACGATCGCCGTGAGCGACCGCTTCTCGATCAGTCCCGGCTGCGACAAGCGTCTCGCCACCTGCGCCGAGCGGTTCGCCAACGTGCTCAAATTCCGCGGCGAGCCCTACGTCCCCGGCCAGAACGCGCTGATGAGCTACCCCGATGCCCACTAACATAGACGTGGTCACGACGGCGCGCACGTACTTGGGTGTTCCCTGGCGGCACCAGGGTCGCTCCCGGCTCGGCCTCGACTGCGCCGGGCTCGTCGTGCTGATTGGTCGGGAACTGGAATTAAGCGACCATGACCGCACCGGCTACAGCCGCCACGCCCAGGGTCTGGGGTTCGTCGACGCCTTTCGCGAGGCGATGGACTCAGTGCCGCTCGCCTCGATGCGTTTGGGCGACGTGCTGCTGTTCGCCGACGAGGCCTACCCTTGCCACTGCGGGATCCTGAGCGAGGCCCGCGGCACGCCCCACTTTCTCCACGCCCACGCGCCGCGGCGCAAGGTGATGGAGGAGCCGTTGTCGGCGGAGTGGCGGCAGAAACTCCGCTTCGCCTTTCGCTTCCGCGGTCTCGAGGACTGACGCGATGGCGATGCTTGTTGCCGTTGGCGGCGCCGGGGTCAGCACCGCCTTTGGGCTCGGCCCGGGGCCCGGCTGGCTGGTCGGCTCGGTGCTCGGCAACATCCTCTTTCCACCGAGCGGACCGAAGCCCATCGAGGGACCGCGCCTCGGCGATCTGTCGGTCACC
>JBAVOG010000931.1:0-3630 GCA_049691875.1 Burkholderiales bacterium
GATTTGATCAGACTTCCACGACCTTTCCTGGATTCAGCAGATTGTCCGGATCGAGCGCGCGCTTGATATCGCGCATCACCGAGATCGTGTCCGCGCCGTGCTCCTTGACGAGGTGCTTCATCTTGCCGAGTCCGACCCCGTGCTCGCCGGTGCATGTGCCGTCCATGGCGAGCGCGCGTTCGACGAGGCGCTCGTAAATCGCCTTGGCTTCTTCAAGCTCGGACGGTTTCTCCGGATCGAAGAGGATCCCGAGGTGGAAATTGCCGTCGCCGACGTGCCCGACGACGATGATGGGCATGCTCGCCGCGCGCACGTCCCGCTCGGTCTCCACTAGGCAGTCCGACAGGCGCGAGATCGGCACGCAGACGTCGGTCGACACGTAGCGCGCGCCGGGCTTGAGCTGCAGACCCGCGAAGTAAAGGTTGTGGCGCGCATGCCAGAGGCGGTTGCGCTCTTCGGGCTTGGTTTCCCATTCGAAGTCGCCGCCGCCATGCTCCCGCGCGATCCCCTGCACCTGCTCCGCCTGCTCGGCGACCGATGCCGTGCTGCCGTGGAACTCAAGGAAGAGCGTCATTCGCTCCGGATAGGTCGTCTTGAAATGACGGTTGATCGCGACCATCGACGTCGTGTCGAGGAACTCGCAGCGCGCGATGGGCACGCCCGACTGGATGATCTCGATCACCGCGTCGACGGCTTCCTTCGTCGTTGGGAAAGAGCAACGGGCCGCGGAAATCGCTTCCTGGACCGGGTGCAGGCGGACGGTCACCTCGGTGATGATGCCTAGCGTCCCTTCCGATCCGACGAAGAGCCGCGTCAGATCGTAGCCCGCCGAGGACTTGCGGGCGCGCCGCGCCGTACGCACGACACGCCCGTCCGCGGTCACCGCGGTCAGCGCGATCACGGTCTCGCGCATCGTCCCATAGCGCACCGCGTTCGTGCCCGACGCGCGTGTCGCTGCCATGCCGCCGATGGTCGCATCGGCGCCCGGGTCGATCGCGAAGAAGAGGCCTGTGTCGCGCAGATGCTCGTTCAGTTGCATGCGCGTGACACCGGCCTCCACGGTTGCGTCGAGATCCTCGGTGTGCACCGCGAGAATGTGGTTCATCTGCGAGAGGTCGATGCACACGCCGCCCTTGACCGCCAGGATGTGGCCCTCGAGCGATGTGCCCACGCCGAACGGGATCATGGGGACCTGGTGCTCGCGGCAGAGTGCGACCACCGCGCACACTTCCTCGGTGGAGTGCGGAAAGACCACCGCGTCGGGCGGCGTCGGCGGGTAGTAGGATTCGTCGCGGCCGTGGTGCTCGCGCGTACCGCGCGAGACCGTGAACCGATCCCCGAAGCGCGCGGCCAGCCCGTCGGTCAACGCCTTGGGCAGTTCGCGCGCCACATGTGCTCCTCGGTGACGGTTCAGGCGGCGCGCGCAGTCGGCGCGTGAAGTTGCGCCAGCAACTCCGCTTCGCGCGCCTTGGCCTTGGCGATCGCCTCGGCCTTCACGGGCCCAAAGCCGCGAATCTCCTCGGGGAGCGCCGCGATCTCCACGGCGGTCGAATGCGTGTCTGCATTCAGAACGCGCAGGAGCGTCTCGAGCGTCGCCTCGTAGTCCGCGATCAGCTGGCGCTCGGCACGCCGTTCGGCGGTCCGGCCGAAGGGGTCGAATGCCGTGCCGCGCAGAAAGCGAACCCTCGCGAGCCCCTTGAGCGCAGTGGCCATCCAGCCGCGGAACGCGATCTTGCGCGGCCGCCCGGTTGCGGGATCCCGGCGGGCGAGCAACGGCGGAGCGAAGTGGAAGCGCAAGGAGTACTCGCCTTCGAACGCCGTCTCGAGTCCCTGGCGGAACTCGGGCCGCGCGTAGAGCCGCGCGACTTCGTATTCGTCCTTGTAGGCGAGGAGCTTTGCATAGTTGCGTGCCACGGCCTCGGCTAGCCTGTCGCTGCCGAGCGGACGTTCGGCTTCGCGCACCCGCTCGACGAGCTCGCGGTAGCGCCCGGCGTAGTCGGCGTTCTGATACTCGGTGAGCAGGGCCACGCGACGCTCGATGAGCTCGGCGACGGTGCGCGGCCGCGCATGCTCGATGGGCACGACTTCGGCCGAGGCCAGCGCCCGCTCGACGCGAGCGGGATCGTGCGCGGCGCGCCTGCCCCAGAGGAACGCCTGCTTGTTCGCATCCACCGTTGCGCCGTTCAGCTCGATGGCACGCTCGATCGCATGCGCCGAAACCGGCACCAGGCCGCGCTGATACGCGAACCCGAGCAGGAACGGATTGGTGGCGATCGCATCGCCCAGCAGTGCCGTGGCGAGACGTGTCGCCGGCACGAAGGCCGCACGCGTATCACCAACGAGCGCGGTCAGATCGCGTTCGATGCCCGCCTCCGGCATGACGAAATCGCGGTGCGCGGTGAAATCCGCCGTGGGCGTCACCGCGCTGTTGACCGCCACGCGCGTGTGGCCCGGGCGCATCTTGGTGCGCGCTTCCGCGCCGTCCGCGACCACGGCGTCGCACGCGATCACCGCATCCGCCTCGCCATCGCCGATGCGTGTGCCGAGTATCGCGTCCGGAGCCGCGGCGATTCGCACGTGGCACATCACCGCGCCGCCCTTCTGAGCGAGCCCGGTGACGTCGAGCACCGTCACGCCTTTTCCCTCGAGATGCGCGGCCATGCCCAGCAGCGCGCCGATGGTGACCACGCCGGTGCCGCCGATGCCCGTCACGAGAATGCTGAATGGTGCGGCGAGATCGGGAAGCTGCGGCTCGGGCAACGTCGGCCAGTCCGCCGGCGCCTGGGCGAGACCACGGCCGCGACGCGGTCGCCCGCCCTCGACGGTGACGAAAGAGGGGCAGAACCCTTTGAGGCAGGAGTAGTCCTTGTTGCACGAGGATTGGTTGATGCGCCGCTTGGTGCCGAGATCGGTCTCGATCGGCTCGATCGAGAGGCAGTTCGATTGCGTGGAGCAATCGCCGCAGCCTTCACACACCGCCGTGTTGATGAACGCGCGCCGCGCGGGATCGGGGAAGGCGCCACGTTTGCGGCGGCGTCGCTTCTCGGCGGCGCACGTCTGATCGTAGACGAGCACCGAGACGGCGTCGTGGGCGATCGACCAGTCGCGCAGCTCGCGCTGCACGCGGTCGAGCTCGTCGCGATGATGGACGGAGGTGCGCGGAGCGAAGCCCGCATTGCCAGGGTACTTGCGATGCTCGTCGGTGACCACCGCGATCCGCTCCACGCCTTCGGCGGCCATCTGGCGGGTGATCTGAGGTACGGTGAGCTGGCCGTCGTGCGCCTGGCCGCCGGTCATCGCGACGGCGTCGTTGTAGAGCACCTTGTAGGTGATCGGCACCTTTGCGGCGACCGCGGCCCGGATTGCGAGATACCCGGAGTGGAAATACGTGCCGTCGCCGAGGTTCGCGAAGATGTGCTTCGTGTCGCAGAACGCAGCTTGCCCGATCCACGGCGCACCCTCGCCGCCCATGTGCGTCCAGGTCGTCGTGCTGCGGTCCATCAACACCGCCATCCAGTGGCAGCCGATGCCGGCCGTGGCGCGACTGCCCTCCGGGACGCGGGTGGACGTATTGTGCGGGCAGCCCGAGCAGAACCAGGGCGTGCGCTGCACGCTCACCGTAGGTTGAAC
>JBAVOG010000932.1:0-2701 GCA_049691875.1 Burkholderiales bacterium
CGCTCGATCGCGGCGGCCATCGCCATCTGGGCGCCCAGGCCTTCGGGGTGCGGCGCGGACATGTGATGCGCATCGGCACTCTCTCCGTATCCGAGCAGCGCGACCCTGCTTGCGCTCGTGCTCGCACCGGGCGCGGGCTCGCGCTCGAGCAGCACGAACCCTGCGCCTTCTCCCGGTGAGAGGCCGTCGCGCGCAACGTCAAACGGACGGCACGCCGTTCGCGACACGAGCTGCAGGGAATCGAAGCCGTGCAGGGTGGTGCCGCAGAGACTGTCGACGCCGGCCACCACCGCCGCGTCGCACAGGCCCGCACTGATCCAGGGGCTTGCGGTGGCGAACACCTTCGAGCTCGACGAGCATGCGGTCGAGATGGTGAGTGTCGGACCGGTGAGGTCCAGCGCGCGACGCACGAATTCGGTGAGGGCGGAGAAGTTGTGCGTCTCGGCATAGCGCACCGTGTCGGGGAGCGCCCCGGTTGCCGGGTCGCGATTTCGGTAGCCCATCTCGGTGGAGAGGACGCCCGAGGTGCTGGTGCCTGCGATGACGGCGATTCGCCCAGCGCCGTGTCGCGCGACGGCGCGAGCAACGGCATCGACGAACCCGTCCTGCTGCAGCCCCAGCCAGGCGAGCCGGTGGTTCCGGCAGTCGAAGTCGCGGAGCGGGACCGGCACCGCGGTCGTCTCGACTCCCGCGACCCGGCCGACGAATGCTTCAACCCGGCCAGGCCCGAAATCATTGGCAGCGAGACCCGAACGCATTGCAGCGAGCGCTGCGCGGGTCGCGTCGCGGCCCGCACCTAAGGCGGTCACCGCGGTGTAGGCGTTGACGTAAAGCGGCTGCACGGCGGACCAGCGGGCCGGTTCAGGATGCCATTCGAGTATAGCAAACGGGGCATGCCACGAGACCGCACCGTGCGGCCGTGAGCTATTCGACCCCGGGACGCGCCCACGCGGCGGAAAAAGCCAGCGACAGGGCGGCACCGAGCACGACGGTCTGGCCGATCGCCTGCAGGATCGAGGTGCCGGAAGTCGCCAGCGCCCCGAATGCGATCAGCGTGGTGACGTTTGCGACCATGACCGAATAAGTGCTCCATATCCGGTCCGCGGCATCCCTTGTCGAGCGATTGAAGAAGAGCGCGTAGTTCACGCCGATGCCGAGCACCAGGAGCAGCGACACGATGTGCAGGAGGGACAGGCGCACGCCTGCGAGCACGAAGATCGCGGCGGTTGCGGCGATTGCGGCGAGTACCGGAATCATGACGGCCGTTACGCGTCGCATGCTTCGCAGCCCCAGCATGAGCACCGCCGCGATCGCGGCGACGCCGAGGAACGCGAGAACCAGTGCCTGATCCCGGTAGGTGCGTACCATGCTGTCGGATTCCGCTTTGAGATCGAGTGCCAGGATCGCGGGATCTCCCAGCGCGGCCATTGCGGCCGCGGGGACGCCCGGTTCGGCCACCCCGGAGAGCGGTGCAAGCCCGACCCAGCCGCCCTTCTGCTCGACCAGTAACGACCTGATCGCGAGCCCCCATGCCGTATTCGCGAGATCGGCCGGCGTGACGGGCGGCGCCGTGCGTGCACGCTCGACATCCTCGAGAAATGGCTTGAACAAGTCGTCGCGAAACGGCAGTCCTAGCGTGGCGCGCGCGAGGCGTCCTGCTAGCTCGCCCGCTTCGGGCAGCGCTGCCTGGCGGGCACGCTGGGTCGCGATGCTGGGCAGGTAACGCGCCGGCGTGTCGTATGCCCGAATTGCACCGGAATCGGCAAGCCGGTGCAGCGCGGGCTCCAGTCGCTCGAAGCGCTGCAGCACGTCCTCCACGGACTTGCCGCGCACCGCGATGATGTGGCGTACGTCGGGTGCGCCGAGGGCGTTGCGCAATTCCTGATCGCGGGCCTTTGCCGCTTCCGGGACAGGACTAAGGTTTGCCAGGTCGTTCTCCCACAGGGTCGCATAGTCGAGCGTGATGACGACAGCAGCCGCAACGAACGCCGCTGGTACGAGCGGAGCGAGGATGCGTGCATGACCGCAGAGCGCACTCAACGCCGGTGCGGCGCGTGCGAGCGGGGCGATCCGCTCGCTCGGGCGTGTGGTCGCAAGCGCAGGGATCACATACCGCGTCACCAGCCCTGCGGTCAGGACCCCGGCGAGCGAGAAGAGCCCAAGCTGGGCGAGCCCGACGAAGCTCGAGAGCAGCATGGCGAGCGAGCCGAACACGGTGGTGAGCATGGCGAGCCGCAACGTGGGCCAGATTCGCGCCGCGGTGGCGGAAAGGCGTTCGCCGGCCGCGTGGTGTGCCACGAGAAAGGTCGGATAGTCGACCGCCTCCCCGACGAGTGCCGCACCGAATCCGAGCGTGATGCCATGCACGATGCCGAAGCCCACGCTCACCGACGCGATGCCGACGCTGATTCCGCTCGCGACCGACAGCAGGCCGAATGCGACCAGCGAGATCCGTCGGTACGCTGCGAGCAGGAGCAGCGTGACGCCGATCCCGGCGGTGAGCGTCAGCCACCAGACGTCATCCCTGATCGTGGCGCGCGACTCCACGGCGAACACGCTCGGCCCGGTCACCACGAGCCGAATCGCCGGGTCGGTGCGCACGTCGGCGATCGCCGTGGCAATCGCAGCCTGGCCAGCGGCTTGCGCATCGAGGTCGTAGCCGGGCGCGCGCGTTTCGGCCATGAGCAGTGCGCGCCGACGC
>JBAVOG010000933.1:0-1914 GCA_049691875.1 Burkholderiales bacterium
CAACTCGAGCTCGTACAGCTTCGACTTGAGCATGGCCATCGCCTCGGCGCGGTTGCGATGCTGCGACCGATCGTTCTGGCACTGGACCACGGTGTTGGTCGGGACATGGGTGATTCGCACCGCGGAATCGGTCCGGTTCACGTGCTGACCGCCGGCGCCCGAGGCGCGGTAGGTGTCGATCCGAAGGTCCGCCGGGTTGACGTCGATCTCGATGGATTCGTCCACTTCGGGATAGACGAAGACGCTCGCGAATGACGTGTGGCGCCGCGCATTGGAGTCGAAGGGTGACTTGCGTACGAGGCGATGCACGCCGATCTCGGTGCGCAGGTGCCCGAAAGCGTAGTCTCCCGTGACCTTGATCGACGCGCTCTTGATTCCGGCAACCTCGCCCTCGGACTCCTCGAGGACGTCGACCCGGTAGCCCTTGCGCTCGCAGTACCTGATGTACATGCGCATGAGCATGCTTGCCCAGTCCTGCGCTTCAGTGCCCCCGGAACCCGCCTGGATGTCGATGAAGCAGTTGTTGGGATCCATGGGGTCCGCGAACATGCGCCGGAACTCCATGTCCTCGACCGTCGCGCCGATCTGTGCGACGTCGCGCTCGATTGCCGCCAGGGTCTCATCGTCACGCTCGCTGCGCGCGAGGTCGAAGAGGTCACGTGCGTCGCGCAACGAGTTTCCAAGCTCGGTCAGCTGTTCGACGACCGCCTCGACCGCCTTCTTCTCCCTGCCGAGCTCCTGGGCGCGCTTGGCATCCGCCCAGACGTTCGGGTCTTCTAGTGCTTTGGTGACGGCAACGAGGCGCTCCTGCTTTGCCTCGAAGTCAAAGATACCTCCGCAGCTCGCCCTCGCGCGCGGAGAGGTCCGCGAGGGTGTGCGACAGGGTATTGAGGCGTTCGGCGTCCATTCGTGCGACCTGGCTGGAAAAGACGAAGTATACCGGAGCCACCGCACGGACCGGCGGGTTTCACCAGCGTAAACGTGGACGCGCATGCTCGATCGCCGGATCGGCATTATCATCGGCCAATCGTCGACGCAGGTGCACATGCCAGACACCCGAACCATCGCAGACCGCTGCAGCCGGATTTTCACGCTGGTCTTCGTCGCTTGCGTAGCCATCCTGGGCTTCGCCCTTTATCTGCAGCACGTCGAGTACCTCGACCCCTGTCCCTGGTGCATTGTCCAGCGGATTCTCTTCCTCGTCATCGGGCTGATCTGCCTCACTGCGGCCCTCCACCGCCCGGGCGCGGTGGGGGCGACGTTCTATGCGATCCTGGCGGCGGCAACCGCACTCGCCGGCGCGGCCGCGGCGGGCTATCAGATCTACCTGCAATCGGACGAGGCGCGCGCGAATGCGTGCGTGGGCTCGGCGGTCGAGCGTTTTCTCGATCAGACCAACATCGGCAGCTGGGCGCCACCGCTCTTGCAATACGACGGACCGTGCACGCTCAAGCCCTGGGCCTTCCTCTGGCTGTCGATCCCGGAGTGGTCGCTCGTCTGCTTCATAGTGCTCGGCGTCGTGCTTGCCTTCACGCCCAGCCTTGCGAGCCGCTAGTCCGCCGCGGACACGCCGCGCCGCGAATCGTCAAATATCGTGAACTTCCGGGAAACCGGCGCATGCCGCGCGGCAGCGCGAGGCGCGCGCGGCGGCCATGTAAACAATTGTCACAAGGCGCGCTTTTTTGCTTGTCGTCGGCGGTGCGGTTCGCAAGAATGTGGTCAGATTTATGGCGCCGGCGTCCCGACGTACTGATGCGCGTCTACGTACGGCCAGCTGGTTCGTTCCCGCCCCCCGGGAACAAAGCCGCCTCCGGGCGGCTTTTCTTTTTGCTGGGCTCGACATCTTTGTCGGTTCTGTCGGCGAAATTGCGCGCGTCATGCTTGCAACGAAGCCGCGGCGGGAAGGTCACGAAC
>JBAVOG010000934.1:0-5584 GCA_049691875.1 Burkholderiales bacterium
CTGGCAGCGCTCACGGCCTTGTGCCGCGGCGATGCCGCGCTCGCCGACCTCATCCGCTCGCTCGCTGTCACGCTGGAGCGCGAGCGGCTTGTCCTCAACAATTCCTAGCGCAACGGGGCATCAGGGCGTTTCGTCGGCCTGCGATTCCTAAATCCCGCTTTGGCCGCGGCTTTCGTTTCCCGGCTCCGCCACAGTAGATCAGCGAAGCGTTCTCCGGTCCTCCCTCCCGCCTCCCTCCCCTGAGACGCTAGCTGATGTGGCGGAGCCTCTTTCTTCCTCACCACGCACATCGCCAAATCAACCGGGATCCGGGCCGCCGCTGCAGCCACGGGTCCTCTCCTTAGGAAGCGCGGCTAACTCATCAAAGGAACCACACATGAATGCAGTGGATTTGCCCAGCTTCCACGGGGCGGAACGCAAGCGAATCGTGATCCTCGGGGCCGGATTCGCCGGCCTCTACGCCGCGCTCGAGCTCGATCGGACGGTGGCGCGTGATTCGGGGGTCGAAGTGTTGCTCATCGACCCGCAGAACTTCCTGCTCTTCACGCCGATGCTGCACGAAGTGGCGGCGGGAAGCCTGGACCCGAGCTCGATCGTCGTCCCGGTCCGTGAGGCCGTGCGCCGGGTGCAGTTCTTGCAGGCGCAGACTACGGCGGTGGACTGCGCAGGCCGCACCGTCACTGTGGCCTATGGCCTCGATCGGCGCGCGCGCACGATTCGCTTCGACCAACTGCTGATTGCAGCGGGCTCGCAAACGCGGTTCCCGCCGAGCCTGCGCCCGCATGTCCATGGCATGAAGACGATCCATGACGCGCTGGTGCTGCGCAACTGGCTGATAGGCCTCCTCGAGCGCGCGGAGATCGAGGAAGATCCTGCGCGCCGGCGGGCGTTGCTCACGATCGCGGTCGCGGGCGGCGGCTTCTCCGGGGTCGAGACGATCGGCGCCATCAACGACTTCCTCCGCGAGGTCGCGCGTCATTACCGCAGAGCCTCGGCCGAATCGGCGACTCTGGTCCTCGTCGAGCCGATGGAGCGGCTTCTCCCGGAATTCGAGCCGGCCCTTGGGGAATACACGGCGTCCAGGCTGCGGGCCGCCGGCATCGACGTGCGCCTGCGCACGAAGGTGGCGGGCTTTGACGGCCGGACCCTTGCGCTCGATGATTCCACCGACCGGGGCAAATCGTCGGCGCTTTCCGCGCGTACCCTGATCTGGACCGCCGGAGTCTCGCCCGCGCCGCTGATCGAATCGTTGTCACTCGAGAAGGAGAGAGGTCGCATCGTCGTCGACGAAGCTATGGCGGTGCCGGGCCACGAGGGCGTATGGGCGTGCGGAGACTGCGCTGCCGTGCCGAGTCCGTTGGGCAAGCCCTACCCCCCTACCGCGCAGCATGCGGTGCGCCAAGGCCTGCAGGCGGCTCGCAACATCGCCGCGGCCCTGCGCGGAGAGCCGGCGAAAATCAGTCCGTACCGCCATGAGATGCTCGGCCAGTTCGCTGCGATCGGGCGTCAGCGTGCCGTTGCCACGCTGTTCGGCCTGAGATTCTCGGGCTTCATCGCCTGGCTGATGTGGCGCGGCGCATACCTGTTGATGCTGCCGCGCGTTAACCGGAAGATCCGCGTGCTGCTGCAATGGATCCTCGAGATCTGCTTCACGCGCGACACGGTGCAGCTGCTGACTGCGGAGAATGTCCGCTCCCGCGCGATCGACGAGCTGATGGACAGTGCCCGAGCCGCGGAATCCGCGGACCGGGTGCCGCACCAGTGACCGAGGTCGGCGTAATCGGTGCGGGGCCGCATGCGACAGGCGCATCCGATATTGCGACCGAACGCCGACCAATTGCTGACAACTCGGCCGGCCGCGCGCCGTACGCTGCCGCTACATGCACTACTACGTTTGTGTTGGAGCGCGACGCTGCTACTTCCGCGTCGCCTGCTCAAGCTGATCCAAGCTCATAGCTTCGAACTCAAAGGAAGACACATGTATCGACCCAACGGCAAGGTTGCTCTCGCGGGCGCTGCCACCCGCGGTATCGGCAGCCGCCGAGACCGCAATCCAGAGGTTCGGCAAGCCGAACGTTCTGGTGAACAGGACGGGACCCGGTTGCCGCATGACCACGGCGGGAAATCGAAATCAATGATGCGGCGCGAACTCGTCTGCGTCGAGCCGGCTGCGCCGGTGCGCCTGGAAGTGCGGACGCGGGAAGCGCCTCGGCCAAGGGCGGGGGAGGTGCTCGTGCGAGTCGAGGCGACTTCCGTCAATCCCATCGACGTCAGGCGCGCGGAAGGCTACGGTCGGCGTCTGCTCGGGCTGAAGGGTGCCGCCACTTTTCCGCTCGTGCTTGGCAACGACGTTGTGGGCAAGGTCGTGGCGGTCGGCACGGGCGTGACACGCTTCGGTCCCGGGCAATCGGTTTACGGTCTCGTGGCGACCGGCAAAGAAGGTGGCGCGCATGCGTCGCACGTCGTCGTGCCCGAGGGGCAGCTCAGGCCCGCCCCTGACGGCGCGGACCCCAAGGCGCTCGCCGTGCTGCCCTATTCATTCACCACGATGTGGCTGGCGGTGTGCTCGACCGGGCTCGCGCCGACAAATGCTGCAGGAAAGCGCGTGCTGGTCAACGGTGCTTCGGGCGGATTGGGGCGTCTCGCCCTGCAGACGCTGTGTGCCTGGGGCAGCCACGTAACCGCGATTTGTGGGCGCGGCGAACGCCAAGACTGCCTTGCGCTGGGTGCTGTCGATGTCATCGAACGCGGTCCCGGGCGGATCGCATCGCTGAATTCAGACTTCGACGTCGTCCTCAACTTCGGGTCATGGGACGACGACCTCTTGCTCGCATCGCGCCTGGGTGCTCGCGCGCTCGGTCACGCGACGACTGTTCATCCGCTGCTCGCCAGTTTCGACCGGCTGGGCTGGCTCCAAGGTGCCCTGGCCGCCCGGCGCCAATGGAAAGAAGTCCGATCCGCCGTCGCGCGCAGAGCGCGCGAGGCGCGGTACAGCTGGACGCTGTTCAAGCCTGATCGCGAAGCCCTGGACGCACTGGACGCCAAATTGCGCCATGGAGGCTTTTCGCTACCTCTGGGGATCTGCGCCCCATTCGAGCATGCGGGCAAGGCGTTCGCCCATGTCGCCACAGGTGGCACCGGCCGAGCAGTGCTGCTGCCATGAAGGATCTGCCAATTATCGAAGTGGCGCCGGATGTCATCGCGCGCACCGATTGCGATAGGCTCATTGAGTACGTGGACCCGGCACATGAGCGGGTCTCCGGCGCTCCTCGACCGTAAGACCCTCAAGCGCCGCCCGCATTCGCGGGTCATCGCCGATGACCTTGAGCACAGCTCGGTCGTCGCTAGCACAACCGCACACATCGGCCCGGTCGGCCGGTCGGAGCGCCCATCCAAGCGCGGAGCCATACGCGACTCTATACCAAGGGATACCGCGTGTAGACCTGACGCCGTCCGAACCTTCCCCACGCGGGGGCAAGCCTTACGTTCGTGCAATAGCTTCTCTCCGCCGTGAGCGCTACGCTGTCTCCGTACAACCGTTAGGAGTTTCGTCATCGTGACCGGGCAGACTTTGGAACAAGAGAACCTCAACTATCGCGGGACTGGGGGCGTAAGCGCCGGGAGCCGTCCGCTCGGGTTCCAGCCGGCATTTGCCGATCGTGAGACGCGGGCGACCTATCTCTCGCGTTTTGCCGACGGGCGTCCCGCGCCCTGTCACTTGCTGGACGGGCTTCCGGACGAGCTGGTGCTGTCGCGCGGCACCTCTGGTCGCGTCGCGGCGGTCAAGCCATCGCTCGTCTCGGGGTTCATGCGCGGCGGCCTCTTCTACACTCGTGAAGAGGCTGCTGCGGAAGTCGCGGCGTCTCGTTGAAAGGAGGCACCATGCAGGCAATCGGCACAAGTGAGCTCGAGCGCCTCGTCCAAGAGACGTTCCCGGGGAAGCTCCACTTCTCGGCCGAGGCCGAGCTCGGCGTGAATCTGAACCGCCGGTCGGTCGTGACTTTTGTGCACGGCGGACCCGATCCGTTCCTCGACCGCCCGTTCGAGAACTGGCTCCGCGGCGGTCCGGTCTTCGTGTCCGTGCACCAGCTGCTCAATCGGCTCTGCCGCGCCGGCGCCCTGGCGCCCGGTCACTACGCGCTCGCGAGGAGCGGAAATGGTAGCGAGCCGCCACGCCAGACGCACGCGGCCCGTCCTGCGATCCTGCGCCAACCTGTCGCGGCCACCTCGTGCGCTCGCTAGCGCCGATTCGTGCCGTGCGGAGAATGCAATCCATGAGACCGACCCTCTCCCTCCTGGATCCGTCTTTCCGGTACGTTCCCGCCGTGGCGACCTCGGTCACCGAGACGTGGCGGCGGTTCGGCTGGCGCCCGACGACCGATGCGGAGCGAAGAAGCCGGTATCCTTCGATGACGCTGGTCGTCGACCAGGTGGAGGCCATCAGACCGATCGGCCTGGCGACGTCGCGAAGCATTGGCTGAGCGGCGACTGCCGCGAGGTCAGCCTGCACGCGGCTGCCCTAAACATCTGTTTTCACGACCATCTTGAACCGATTTTGGCAAGCCTCACGTACTCCCTCAAGGCGCGCTGGGCGAGCCGACGAGCTGATGGCGCGCCCGCAATCGCTCCGGTGTTGACCTTCGCCAACCTGCGGCGGCTGTTTTCTGGTAAAGCTGTCGCGTTGGTAAGGTTTTTGAAGCATCGGTCTTCGCCGATGAGCCGCAGGTCCAGCGACGAGCGGCCCGCTTCCCACGGTGGCATTCGACGGGCGTAAGCATGAACGCAGCAGCGCGTCACATTTGAATGTCGAAACGTAGTGCTCTGTCAGGCTCCTTGGCTGAATCCCATCCGGTACGGGTGCGCTTCGACGCGTTCGAGCTGGACGAGGCGAATGCGTCCTTGCTGCGCGATGGAAAGGCTGTCGCTCTCGCGCCCACGCCGTGCGCCGTGCTGTGTGCGCTCGTGCGACAACCGGGATCCCTGCTCACCAAGCATGCATTGCTGGATCCGGTCTGGGGTCACCAATTCGTGAGCGACTCGGTATTGAAGACCGCCATCAGCGATCTGCGGACCGTGCTCGACGACCATCCCCGGCACCCACGCCTGATCGAGACGGTGTCGCGGCGAGGCTACCGCTTCATCGGCGCCACCACTGCGATACCCAGCGCGTCAACAGCTCGGGCAAGTGTCTCGAGGACCCGCTCGCTGCCAGCGTCAGTGTTCATCGGTCGCGCGGAAGCGCTATCCCTGCTTCATAGCAACTGGGATCTTGCGTGCAGCGGCAAGCGCGCCATTGTCTGGATCGCCGGCGAACCGGGTATCGGCAAGACGACATTGATCGAGCATTTCATTGCTGGCCTCGGGGACGTCGTTTGTGTGCGCGGCCAATGCGTCGAGCACTACGGTACGGGCGAACCCTTTCTTCCCGTTCTCGAGGCCGTCGCGGAGCTGTGCCGGAGCGACAGCGCGGCAGCTGCGTTACTGCGCTCCGTGGCGCCGACCTGGCTGCTGCAGCTGCCGTGGCTGAGCACCCCGGAGGAGCGCGACGCCCTGCGGCGGGAGCTCGCGGGCGTCGGCCCGGACC
>JBAVOG010000935.1:0-3841 GCA_049691875.1 Burkholderiales bacterium
GGCCGAGGCGCTCGGCGCGGCCGCCTTCCTGCCGAAGCCCTTCGCCGGCCGAACGCTCGTGGAGACGGTGGCCCGCGCGGTCGGCGAAGTGGGCCGAGTGTGAGTGACACGAATATGCGAATCGGCGCCGCCGGAGGACAGAATCTCCCCTCCGAGTGCTTCCCGCTGGCCTCCGGCGGCTGTCCGACCAACGTAACGCCCGGAATGCTCCGGGTGATCGATGAGGCAACCTAATACTGCACGGCTGCGAAGGGCCTCCTGACCAGCCTATTCAGAGCCGGCCCTGAGCGAAACCGGGGAGCGGCGCCGAAGAGTCCTCCACCATGAGCCACGAAATCCGCGCCAAGTCCACGCTGCTTCCGACGATTCCGATCACCAGCCCGCAGTTCGTCTATCGCCGGGCCAGCGAAACGGACGTCGGGGCGACGTTCGCGCGAGCGCGGGCCGCGATGGAATTGCCCTCGAATCGAGGTGAACGTGTCGAAACTCTGGCGAGTGGCCTGGTGGATACGTCGACGCCGCGGACCACCGTAGCGAATGTGCTCGGGCCGGCCCCGGTTGGATGACGTGCGCGCCACTGACGACGGTAACGAATTCACTTCAAACGATTGCCCATTCGCAAGGAGATGACCATGGGACTGTTCGACTTCGTAGGCAGCATCGGCAAGAGGCTCTTCGGATCCAAGGAAACCAAGGAGGACGCGGCCGCAAAGATCAAGTCCGAGCTCGACGCCGCTAACCTCGGGATCAGCGACCTCCAGGTGACTTTCGACAATGGCATGTGCTCGCTCTCGGGGGAATGCCCTTCGGCTGGGGCCATGCAGAAGGCGGTGCTCCTGGCGGGCAACGTGCAAGGCGTGAGCGGCGTGAACATCGCCGACCTCAAGGTGCCGCCGCCCACGCCGATCGAGGAGAAGATCGAGTACTACATCATCCAGAAGGGCGACACGCTCTCCAAGATCGCCAAGCAATACTACGGTAACGCAAACAAGTACCCGGAGATCTTCGAGGCGAACCGCGAGGTGATCAAGGACGCGGACCTGATCTTCCCGGGACAGAAGATCCGCATTCCGGCCCAGGCCTGAACCCGTCACCGGAACCGAGAGCTCGTCAGGAGGCGCGAAGTTGACGTCGGTCGAGATACTGTTGACCCTGGCGGGTGGCGTCGCCATCGGCGCGGTCGCCCGCTACGCCATGCCCGGCGAGCACATGATGGGCTGGGATGCAACATCGCTCCTGGGCGCCGCAGGCGCATATGTCGGTGCCGTCGCGGGCGAGAAGTTCGGCCCGGGCCTCGTCGGCGAGCCGATCGGCTGGATCGGCGCGGTGTTCGGTGCAGTGATTCTGCTGGCAATCTACCGTGCCAGCACGCGATCGGCCCCTGAAATGCATACCCGGGCGACTATGCCGGTGCGGGGACGCGCGAAGCGCGAAAGCGCGGCAGGAGAGTAACCATGCTCAACAACGTGAAAGTGTTCGCGCTGATGGCCGGTCTCACGGCGCTGTTCGTGGTCGTCGGCGGCGCGCTCGGGGGCCAGAATGGGATGGTGATCGCGTTCCTCATCGCCGCGGGCGTCAACTTCTTCGCCTACTTCAAGTCGGGCGATGCGGCGCTCCGCGCCTACAAGGCACGCATTGTTTCGCGCGAGGAGGCGCCCGAACTCTACGACACGGTGGACCGCCTGCGTCAGAAGGCGGGGTTGCCGATGCCGAAAGTGGCCATCGCACCCCACCAGCAGCCGAACGCGTTCGCGTCCGGCCGCAATCCGCGCAATGCGGTCGTCTGCGTCACGGAAGGAATCCTGCAGCTGGTGGATCGCGACGAGCTCGAGGGCGTGCTCGCGCACGAACTCGGTCACGTCAAGAACGGCGACATCCTGCTTCAGACGTTGACTGCGACGCTGGCCGGCGCAATCGGCATGATGTCGCGCTTCGGAATGGTCAGCGCGGCCGCAGGCGGCGGACGTACGCGCGTCAATCCGCTCATCGTTATTCTTGCGCCGCTCGCAGCGATGCTGATCCAGTTCGCCATCAGCCGGCAGCGCGAGTTCGGCGCGGATCGGGCCGGCGCGGAGCTGAGTGGCCGGCCGCTCGATCTCGCAAGCGCCCTGCAAAAGCTCAATGCGGCCGCGCGACGCGTTCCGATGCGGATCGTGCCCGCGTATGCGCCCATGGCGCAGGTGGACCCGCTGCAGGCCTACGGGCGCGGCGTGCTGAGTCTCTTCTCGACGCATCCGCCCGTCGCGGAGCGAGTTGCGCGACTCGAAGCCATGGCACGGGACAACCTGGGAGCGGCGGCAACCGCGTGACCGTTCGCGGGAGGGATTGACCGCGCCACCGCGTCAGGCGCGAAAGGCCGGCGCGCGAGGCACGGGTTGCGGACCCGGCAAGGGCTATACTGCCGTTCAGGTTCAGCAGATGCGCCGGCTGATTCGCCCGCGATTCCACGATCCCGTGAACCATCGAACCGGAGGGGAGATCCCGGCACGCCATGCGTTTGCCGTGGCGTGGTTGCTCGCGCTGGCGGTTTGCGGTGCTTCGGCGCAGGGCGCCCGACCGGACGGTGCGCCTTGCCGCATCGTCGTGTTGAACCCCGGGCATCCGAACTTGCCCGCATTCGTGGCGCTCGACCAGGCAACCCGTGCGGAGATCATCAACCGGGTCGGGCGCCCCGTGGAGTTCTACGCCGAAACGCTCGACATGATGCGTTTCCCCGGCGCGCAGTTCGAGGCCGATATGCACGCGCTCCTGCGCAGGAAGTATCGCGACCTCGACATCGAGGTCGTCGTGGCCGTCGAGACCACCGCGCTCGATTTTTCCGAACGCTACGGTGACGAGATCTGGCCGAACGCGTCGATCGTTTTCCACAGCGTTCCCACGTCGGTGCTGGCCAGCCGTCCACTCGGCCCGCGCACCGCGGGTATTCCCGTTCGGTACGAGCTTGCGCCGCTGTTCGACCTCGCGCTACGGTTGAAGCCTGGGGTGCGCCGGGTCATCGTGGTCGCGGGCACTGGCGAGTTTGACCTGGATATGGTGCGCCGCGTGCGCACCGCCATGAGCAACGACGCCGGCAAGCTCGACGTCGAATACCTCGTCGACCGCTCGGTTGCCGACACACGCGCGGAAGTCGCGAAGCTTCCTCCCGACGCGATCGTGCTCTTTCTGTCGATGATGCGGGATGGCGTCGGGGCGCCGCAGGTGTCGCGCGACGTGGTGACCTCGCTTGCGAAAGTATCCCGCGCGCCGATATTCGGCATATTCGAGACGTACCTGGGCGAGGGCATCGTGGCAGGCCCGATCACGAGCTTCGCCGCGCAGGGCCGGCGCGCGGGCGAGCTCGTCGTGCGGGTGCTCAAGGGAGAACGCCCCGCGGAACTCGGTGTGCAGCCTCCGGCATCGCCAACGTGCATCGCCGACTGGCAGCAGCTCAGGCACTGGGGGATCGACGCGTCGCTTCTGCCGAACGGCTGCGAGGTACGATTCCGCGAGCTATCGATGTGGGAGCGATACCGATGGCAGATCGATCTGGCCATCCTGATCATGTTTGCCCAGACGGCATTGATTGCCGCGCTGCTGTTCCAGCGTTACCGGCGGCGGCAAGCGGAGCACGCGGGCGCACAGCTCCGCGTCGAGCTCGCACACGCGGGACGGCTCGCAACGATCGGCGAGCTGACCGCCGCGATCGCTCACGAGGTCAACCAGCCGCTCGGAGCAATCTTGGCGAACGTCGATTCCGCGGAGATGCTGCTCGAATCCGACGATCCACGCATTGGCGACGTGCGCGAGATCCTCGCGGACATCCGGAAGGACGATCTGCGGGCCAACGTGGTCATCAGGCGAT
>JBAVOG010000936.1:0-1614 GCA_049691875.1 Burkholderiales bacterium
TCTGGCGGGGGTGCAGCGCCGCGCGCTCGGTGCAATCGCGCGCTGCCGCACCGCCGCCTTAGGCGGGGAGATCAGCCGCTGCGATCAGTGCGGTGAGTCCCACTACGTCTATCACTCCTGCCGCAACCGCCACTGCCCCAAGTGCCAGAGCCTGGCCAAGGAACGCTGGCTCGCGGCGCGGCGCGCCGAGCTCCTGCCGGTGGCCTACTTCCACCTCGTCTTCACTCTCCCGCATGAGTTGAACGCGCTTGCCCAGGGCAACCCGCGCGCGATCTATGAACTGCTGTTTGGCGCCGCCTCGGCGACGCTGCTCGACTTCGGGCGCAACCCGCGCTGGCTCGGCGGCGAGATCGGCGCCATGCTCGTGCTGCACACTTGGGGCCAGACCCTCACCCAGCACCTGCACGTGCATGCGCTCCTCCCCGCCGGAGCGCTCGGCCCCGATGCACGCTGGATCCACCCGCGCCGCGGCTTCCTCTTCCCGGTGCAGGCGCTCTCGCAGGTGTTTCGGGCGAAGTTCCTCGATGGCCTGTCGGGGGCGTTCGAGAAGCGGCGATTCAGATTCGACGGCTCGACCCGCGCGCTCGCCGAGGCGCCCGCCCGGCGCCGATTCCTCAGCGCGCTTCGTGCCACGCCCTGGGTGGTCTACGCCAAACACACCCTCGCCGGCCCCGAGCCGGTGCTCGATTACCTCGGGCGCTACGTGCAGCGCGTGGCGATCTCCAACGAGCGCCTGCTCGGCCTCGACGACGGGGGCGTTCGCTTCGCCTGGCGCGACCGGGCGCACCACAATCGCCGCAAGACGATGCGCCTTGCCCCCGAGCAGTTCCTCGCGCGCTTCCTGCTGCACGTGCTGCCGCGTGGCTTCATGCGCATCCGCCACTACGGGCTGCTCGCCAACCGCCACAAGCGCAAACGCCTCACCCAAGCGCGCGCCGCGCTCAACACCCCCGCCCCAGCACCACTCCCCCGCGAGTCCGTCGCGGCCTTCTGCCAGCGCGTGCTCGGCATCGACATCGGCCTGTGTCCTGCCTGCCGCATCGGTCGGCTGCATCACATCGGCTCGCTCGTCCCGCCGCTCACCCATCGCCCGCGTCCGCCATGATCCTTGTCTCGGCGCACAGCCCTCCGCCATCACCCGCCCATCGCACCGTGCGAGGCCCCCGCACGGGCGGGCATTGTGCATTGACCCGCACAGCGCCCCCTGCCATAGTCCTCGGCACCTCTCCGAGGCCCAACACCGCCCATGCCGCGCCTCTCGCCCCCCTCGCGAGCGCACACCGCGCTCCAGCGCTACCGCACAATCCCACAGCGGCGCGATCAAATCCCCAAACCGCCGCACTCTGAATACAGCGGTTCCGTTCAACTGATCTTATCCACCATGCTGCCGCGCGGCGGATAAGATCCTGATCGTTTGGGCATCATGAACACGCTCCCGACCGATCGTGAGATCCTCAAATGCATCTTTGAGATGTACGAACCTGCTTATCCTGGTACTCAGCCGGGAGAGACTCGCGGCAAAAACGATCCCTACATGCCGATTGATCTTCGCGCCGTCGCCTCGCGCATGAATTGCAAGACCGAAATGCTATTTGTCCGCCTTTACTACCATCT
>JBAVOG010000937.1:0-1722 GCA_049691875.1 Burkholderiales bacterium
GGACCAGAGCGCCCAGTCCGTTCCGACGTCCAGAGCTGTAAAGGCTTGCGACCAGATCAGCCAGAGTCCAGCACCGATCACGAGCGTCATGATCATGTTGAGGAGCTGCCGGGTCTGCGCGTCGATGGCATCCGCATCGATCTCGATGGGCCGGGGTGCCGGCGCCTCGTCCGAAGGCCCTGTCTCCCTCTCTGCTGCCGCGCTTGCCTGATGCTCCTCGACCTCGGCGAGCTTGAGGCGTTGCACGGTGAGCCATAGCGAGACGAGCCCGTAGGCCAGCGAAACCGAGAACACAAGCAGAATGGTCTCGAGCACGATGCGGTGCAAGAAGGCGGCCAGGAAGTAGAACCCTGCGATCGAAAGGACGGCGAGTCCCGCTCCGAACCAGACGGGCATGCGGACCACGATCGCGAAAATGAGCCTGAGCCCGATCGCCGACTCGTCGCGATCGATCCGGGAGAGTGGCCGATCGGGACGGAGCGCCTGCCGCCAGACAATCGCCAGCGCGATCATGGCGAGCACGAATGCGATGCGCCCCAGGCTCTGACGGACCGGTTCCGGCGCTTGGGCGGTTCCGACGATCGCCACGAAGGTGAGTGGAACGTACAGCACCAGCAAGAGCTGAAGCCGACGGCGCGCAATCAGAACCGGCTCCTGGTACCAGCTGAAATGCTTGATTGCCACGCCGCCCTGGTCGAAGAGCCAGCGTATCGCCCGGCAGAAGAGCGTGACCTCAGCGGCATGCCGGAACGCGAATCCGACACTCTTCGCGAAAAGCGGCGCACTGTGCGTCGCCTCGAGCGCGAAGCCCGCCGTCCAGATTGCGAACGGCGCGGGAAGCGCCAGGAGAACGGAAAGCCCAAGCGCCTCCAGGGTGTGATGCAAGCGGAACGCGTGCAGGGGAATCGCTCCGGGCGCGAGGGTCGGCAGCCTGCGCTTGAGCCAGCCACGCGCTGCAAGGAGACCCAGCAGGACAATTCCCGCGAGGACGAGAAGTTCCGGGTGGCGCTGCGCCGCGCCGCGCCAGGTCTCGATCACGCCGCGCCAGTTCTCCTCCGCCACGAACCACTTTGCCGACTGGCCGATCTCGCCGAATGTGGCCAGGTTGACGGGCGCCACCGGAATCCACAGAAGCAGGCGCACGAGTTCCGCGCGGACCTCCTGGGTGCGCCGCAGTAGCGCCGATTCCGCTTCGTCGGTCGCGCGCAATGTCTGCAGAAGGACGTCGAGTTCCTTGTCCACGCGCTCGAGCAGGTGCCGGAGATCGCCGAAGTCCGTCTGCAGGCGCTGCGCGATGTTCGCCTGCGATGCAGCGGGAAGACCGGGAGCGAGGTCCTTCACGGCTTCCGCGACGGCGCGGTTGATGTCGGCGAACTTGGCGCGCTCCAGCTCCACGTCCAGCCGCGCGTCGGCCGCATTCGCAATGGCCTCGGCCCGTCGCTGTGCAGCGTTACGGAACTGATCGGGCGTCGGGAGCGAATGGAGTTGCACGAGCAGGAGCTTGTCGAGCGCCCCGCCCTCGGTGACGGTCGCCGCCCGTCGCTGCGTGGCGCGCAGCATCTGCTCGATCTCGGCAAGCTGTTCCCTCCGCTCGGAGAGCGTCGCCAGCGCTCCGCTCACGGCAAGTGACGCCTCGGCAACCTGTGCGCGGCGCTCCATGGAGCGCGCCTCGATCGCAAGCGCGGGATCGATCGGGCCTGCCCCTGGTCCGCGGGCGCGCGC
>JBAVOG010000938.1:0-10821 GCA_049691875.1 Burkholderiales bacterium
CCGCGCGCCACCTACCGCCTGCAGCTCAACCAGCATTTCACGTTCGCGCAGGCCACCGAGCTCGTGCCCTACCTCGCTGCACTGGGCGTGAGTCACGTGTACTGCTCGCCCTATCTGCGCGCGCGTCCAGGCAGCACGCACGGCTACGACATCATCGATCACGCGTCGCTCAACCCGGAGATCGGCACCCGCGACGACTTCGAGCATTTCGTCGCTGCGCTGCGTGCGCACGGCATGGGCCAGATCCTGGACATGGTCCCCAACCACATGGGCGTGATGGGCGCGGACAACGCCTGGTGGCTGGACGTGCTGGAGAACGGGCCCGCGTCGGTTTACGCCGGCTATTTCGACATCGACTGGCAGCCGATAAACGTGCATCTCTCCAACCGCGTGCTCGTTCCCGTCCTCGGCGATCACTACGGGCTGGTGCTGGAGCGCGGCGAGCTCAAGCTCGCATTCGACGCACCGGGAGGCTCGTTCAGCGTGTTCTACTTCGAGCACCGTTTCCCGGTGGATCCGCGCGAGTATCCGCGCATCCTCGAGCGGGCGGTGCGCACGCTTGGGCCTGCCGATCTGGCGGGCCCGGCAGCCGCCCAGCTGTCGAGCCTGATCGCCGCGTTCGGACATCTGCCGGCGCGCGAAAACGCGGCGCCCGAGCCGATCGCCGAGCGTCACCGCGACAAGGATCTCCACAAGCAACGGCTCGCACAGCTCGTCGGCGAAGCGCCGGCAATACTCGAGGCGATCGAGCGTGCCGTGCGGGTGATGAACGGCGCGCCGGGTGAACGCGACAGCTTCGAGGCGCTGCACGAGCTCCTGGAGCAGCAGGCTTATCGCCTCGCCTACTGGCGGGTCGCGTCCGACGAGATCAACTACCGCCGGTTCTTCGACATCAACGAGCTTGCCGGGCTGCGGATGGAGAACGAGGCGGTGTTCGAGGCCACTCACCGACTCGTGCTCGACCTCCTCGCGGACGGCAAGGTGGACGGGGTGCGCCTCGACCACCCCGACGGCCTGTACGATCCGGCGCAGTATTTCCGGCGGCTGCAGGAGCGCTATGCACAGCACGCCGGCATCGACATGCCTCCGCCCGAGGATGGTCGCCCGGCCCGGCCGCTCTACGTAGTGGTCGAGAAGATCACGGCGGGGCACGAGCACGTGCCCGAGAACTGGGCGGTCCACGGCACGACCGGGTATCGCTTCGCCACGGTCGTGAACGGCCTTTTCGTCGACGGGTCGGCGCGCAGCAAGCTGGAGCGCACCTACCGCGCGTTCATCGGCGAGGACCTGGAGCTGGAAGAAGTCGTTTACCGGGGCAAGCGCGCAACCATGCGTTCCGCGCTCGCCTCGGAGCTGACGGTTCTCGCCAATGCGCTCCTGCGCATCGCGCGCGCGGACCGGCGCACCCGCGACTACACGTTCAACACGCTACGCGAGGCACTCACCGAGTTGGTCGCGTGCTTTCCGGTGTACCGGACCTATATCGCGGACGGCGTCTCGCAACAGGATCGGCGTCAGATCGACTGGGCGATCGCGCACGCCAAGCGCCGCAGCCGCGCTGCTGACATCAGCATCTTCGATTTCGTGCGGGGAGCGGTGCTCGGTCGCCCGCCAAGAGGTGCGCCGCCGGAGCACGCGGCACTGTTTCGTGCATTCGCGATGAAGTTCCAGCAGTTCACCGCGCCGGTCACCGCAAAGGGGGTCGAGGACACGGCCTTCTACATCTATAACCGCCTCGTCTCGCTGAACGAGGTCGGCGGCGACCCGAACCTGTTCGGTTTCACGGTCTCGGCCTTCCACGGCGCGAGCGCTGATCGTGCGGCGCGCTGGCCGCACACCATGAACGCCACCTCGACGCACGACAACAAGCGCGCCGAAGACGTGCGAACGCGCATCGACGTGCTGTCGGAAATGCCCGCCGCCTGGCGGCTGCTCCTGCGTCGGTGGAGCCGGCTGAACCGGGCCCGCAAGCGAACCGTGGATCGCACGCCGGCGCCCTCGCGCAACGACGAGTATCTGCTCTACCAGACCCTGCTCGGCACGTTTCCGCTGGAGACGCTCGACGATGCAGGTCTCGCGACGTATCGGGAGCGCATCGAGCGCTACATGATCAAGGCGATTCGTGAGGCGAAGGTGTCCTCGAGCTGGATCAGCGTCTCGGAGCCCTACGAGGCCGCCGTCACCGAGTTCGTGCGCCAACTTCTCGGCCGGCGCGAGGCCAACATGTTCCTCGACGATCTCGCGTCGCAGACCCACCCGATCGCGTGGTTCGGCATGCTGAACGGCCTCTCGATGACCGCGATCAAGCTCGCGTCGCCCGGCGTGCCCGACATTTACCTGGGGACGGAGATCTGGGATTTCAGTCTCGTGGACCCGGACAATCGACGCCCGGTGGACTATGCGCACCGCAGGACGATGCTCGAGCAGATGACGGCCATCGCAGGGTCGGAGGGCATGGCCAAGACGGTTCGGGCAATGGCCTGCGCGCCCGAGGACGGCCGCGCCAAGCTGTGGGTGGTCTGGCGGGCGCTCGAGATGCGGCGCGCGCATGCGCTTCTGTTCGAGAAGGGCGACTATGCGCCGCTTGCGGCAAGCGGGACGCGCGCAGATCACGTGGTCGCGTTCGCGCGTCGGCACAACGATTTCGGCGTGATCGCGATTGCAGGCCGGCTCTGGGCCTCGCTCGGCATCGACGCGCGCGTGCCGCCGCTCGGGGCTGCCGTCTGGGGAGATACGACCGTCGACGCCGCCCTGCTGCCGGCGGCCGCAGAACCGATCAACGTGCTCACCGGCGAACGGGTGACCGTGCGCGACGGTCGGATCCGGGTTGCCGACGCGCTCGCCAACTTTCCTGCCGCGCTGCTCTTGTATAAGATGCCGGGAGCAGCATGACCGACAAGACAACCCACGGGCCGGCCGGCCAGCACGAAGTCTCCGGCACCAAGGATGCTGCCCGCGAGCGCTCACGCGCCTCGCGACTGGATTACCTGATCTCGCCGCGGTTGTGGCTGCAGCGTATCGTGTTCTGGGGCGGCGCAATCGCGGTGGCGGCGGCCGCAATCCTGTTCGCCATCGGTGCCGAGTACGCCGATCTGCTTTTCCACCGTGCGATCGAAAGATCGCAGTGGCTGGCGCTCATCATCTGCCCGGCCGGGATGGCGCTGGTGGTTGCCGCGACGCGCCACTTCCCTGGCGCCCAGGGCAGCGGGATTCCGCAGACCATCGCTGCGCTCTCCGTCTACGACATCCCCGGGCGTTCCAAGCTGCTCAGTCTGCGCATCGCCGCGTCCAAGATCGTTCTGACACTGCTTGGGCTCGCGTCGGGCGCGTCAATCGGTCGAGAAGGGCCGACCATCCAGATCGGGGCCGCCATCATGCACTCGGTCGGCCGCTTCGCAAGATTCTCGCGCGCGGACCTCGACCGGGGGCTCATCCTGGCCGGCGGCGCCGCCGGCATCTCCGCAGCATTCAACACGCCCCTGGCCGGCATCGTCTTTGCGATCGAGGAGATGAGCCGCTCGTTCGAGGAGCGCACCAGCGGCACGATTCTGACCGCGGTTATCGTGGCGGGGGTCGCGTCGCTCGCGGTGCTCGGCGACTACGCTTATTTCGGCCGCACCTCGGCCTCGCTGGGTTTCGGCGAGGGCTGGATCGCCGTGGCGGTCTGCGGCGTCGCGGGCGGGTTGGCAGGCGGGTTGTTCAGTCATCTGCTGATCATCGCCTCGAAGTCGCTGCCCGGACGCATTGGCCAACTCGCGTCCGCGCACCCGGTCATGTTCGGCGCGGCCTGCGGGCTCGCGCTCGCGCTGATCGGTCTAGCCTCGGGAAATGCCACGTACGGCACCGGCTACCACGTGGCGCGGCAAGTGGTCGAGGGCTCCGCCGACGCGCCGTGGAGCTTCGGTCTGCTGAAGCTCGTCGCCACGCTGATCTCCTACGTGAGCGGCATCCCGGGCGGGATTTTCGCGCCATCGCTCGCGATCGGCGCGGGACTTGGCGCAAACCTCGCCGCGCTCACACCCTATGCGCCGGCGGCCGCCGTCGCGCTCCTCGGGATGGTTGCCTACCTGGCGGGCGTCGTGCAGGCGCCGATCACCGCGTTCGTGATCGTCATGGAAATGACCGACAACCACGACATGGTGCTGCCGCTCATGGCCACCGCCCTGATCGCCACTGCGATATCGCGTCTGGTGTGCCACGACGCACTTTACCGGGTGCTCGCCCAGCGTTTCCTTCCTCCGCCAGCACCCAAGACGCAGTCACCCCAGTCGCAGGCGCCCAAGACGCAGAATCCCGCGACGAAGAGCTGAGCCGGACGCTCTCCATTCAATGACCGCTCGAATCGCCGACGACGGGGCGCTCATCGAAGCTTGCCGTCGTCGGTCGATCGAGCTCCTGCACGCCAATCTCACGCCAGCCGGCATCCTCGCCGCGGCGCCCGCCGCACGCTCGCGTGATCGCGGCTACACGGCGATCTTCGGTCGCGACGCGGCCGTCTGTGCGATGGGCATGGCGCTGTCGGGAGATCCGGTGCTGGAGAGCGAGGCGGCGACCGGGCTCGCGACACTCGCGCGTCATCAGGCGCCGAACGGCCAGATCCCGAAATTCGTGGACGTGGAGCGCTCGGAGGCGGATTTCTGGTATCTCGGCTGCATCGATGCGACCCTCTGGTGGTTGGCCGGCGTGGCGTTTCTCGATTTCTGCGACCCGCGCCGGCGGCTGCGCAATCGGTACGCTGCAGAGGTCGACCGCGCGATCGCGTGGCTGCAGGCGCAGGAGCATCAGCGATTCTTCCTCCTGCAGCAGAACGAAGCGAGCGACTGGGCCGACATAATGCCGCGCTCCGGATTCGTCCTGTACACGAATGCGCTCTGGCACTGGGTCAAGCGCCTCTACCGTTTGCCGCGCCTGCGCGAGACACACACGAGCGCCAACCAGCTTTTCCATCCATTCGGGGCCGAGCTGGCCGACTACCGCCGCGCGCGCCTCCTCGTGCACTACGTCAAGCGCACCGCACGCAACCGCGGCCCGTACCTTTCTTTCGTCAATTTCGCGTTCTACGGCGACGAAGGCGACGTCTTCGGAAATCTCCTTGCGGTCCTGTGCGGGCTGGCGGATGGCCCCGCCCGCGCGCGCGTGCTGCGCTCGCTCGAGCGCGCCGGTGTCGCAGACCCCTATCCGGTGCGAACGGTGTGCGACCCGATCCGCGAATCCCATTTCCTCTGGCGGCCATACATGTCGCGGCACCGTCAGAACCTCGCCTGGCAATACCACAATGGCGGCATCTGGCCGTTCGTCGGCGGGTTCTGGGTGGCCGCCCTTGCCGACGCCGGGCCGCGCGATCGGGCGCAACGCGAGCTTTTGCAGGTGGCGCGCGCAAACGCGCTCGGGGGCTGGCAGTTCAACGAGTGGCTGCACGGCCGAACGCTCCAACCTTGCGGCATGCCACGCCAATCGTGGAACGCCGCGGCGTTCCTGCTCGCGCACCGCGCCGCTTGCGACGGCGTGCGCCCGTTCCGCATATCAGCATAGGCCGCGCGCGATGGTGAGATAGGTTGGCGACCACGCTGCGCGCCAACGCATACGCTCCAGTGGTGTACTCTTCCGCAATCCTCGACCGTCCGCCGCATACCGGAGAACTTTGCCGGCCTCGGGGCGACAGTCCGTTACCGACGCACTCTTGCACTGTTTTGCCTTGAGTCCCGATGTTTCCGTCCATTCCTCCTGTCACACAGATCCTGATCATCGCGAACGTCGCGATCTTCCTGCTCGAGACCGTCGCTGGCGGACCGATGTTCCAGCTCTTCGCGCTCTGGCCGCTCTCGTCCGGGTTCTTGCCGTGGCAAGTCGTGACCTATGGCTTCCTCCACGGCGGACTCACCCATCTGCTCCTGAACATGTTCGCCCTGTACATGTTCGGCGGCGAAATCGAGCGCGTGGTCGGCCAGCGCCGCTATCTCACGTTCTATTTCGTCTGCGTGCTGAGCGCGGCGATCGCCCAGCTCCTGGTGACCGCCACGCTCGCCGCGCCGCCCTATCCGACCGTCGGCGCGTCGGGGGGTGTGTTCGGCTTGCTGCTGGCGTTCGCGATGTACTTTCCGAACCGACGGGTCCTCCTGATCATCCCGCCGATTCCGATGCCGGCCTGGCTCTTCGTGACCCTGTTCGGAATCCTCGAGCTCTATTTGGGCGTCACCGGGACGCAGGCCGGCGTCGCGCACTTCGCGCACCTGGGCGGCATGGTTGGCGGCTACCTGATGATCCGCCACTGGCGCGGTCGACCGCCCTTCGGCCGCAGGAGAATCTGACGAGCGCAGTTCACCTTGCAAGGAGATCCGACATGTCGCTCGTACTTGCCGATGTCCGTGACGGCGTCGGAACGCTCACACTGAACCACCCGAAGAAGGCGAATGCCCTGAGTCGGGAGCTCGTCGCCGGGATCGTCGCGGCGCTCACCGATTTTCGCGACAAGAAAGTGCGGGCCGTGATTCTGCGCGCGCAGCCTGGCGCCCGGATCTGGTCGGCCGGTCACGATGTCGGCGAACTGCCCGAATCGCGCCGCGACCCGCTCGGCTGGGACGACCCGTTGCGCAATCTGATCCGCGAAATCGAGGTCTTTCCGGCGCCGGTCATTGCGATGGTGGAAGGCGGCGTGTGGGGCGGCGCTACCGAGACCGTTTTCGCGTGCGACCTGATCGTCGCTGCGCCAAATGCCGCATTCGCGATCACTCCCGCGAAGCTCGGCGTGCCCTACAACGTGAGCGGCATGCTCACCTTTCTCAATTCCGCGTGCATCCGGATCGTGAAGGAAATGGCGTTCACGGCAAAGCCCGTCACTGCAGAGCGGGCCGAGCGGCTCGGCCTGATCAACCATGTGGTCCCGAACGAGGCGCTCGAAGCTTTCACGTGCGACCTCGCGCGCGAGATCACCTCACTCGCACCGCTCAGCATCGCGGTCATGAAGGAACAGCTTCGCATCCTCGCCGGCGCTCATCCCATGAGTCCCCAGGGGTTCGAGCGCATCCAGGGCCTGCGTCGAGTGGTCTACGACAGTCACGACTACGCGGAGGGAATCCGCGCATTCAAGGAAAAGCGGCCGCCGGTGTTCAAAGGCGAATAGTGACCCGCCCGCTTCGGTCGCGTCGACCCGACATGGCCATATGACCTAGGTCAATCCGCGCCCCGCCAGCGATTCCACAATACTCCGAGGCGCGGCAGATCCGGTTGCCCCTGGTTCGACTTTCCGATTCGCTTGCCGTGATCCGCCCACCCCGAGTACATGACCGACGAACAACCCAAGCGCTCGATCAATGCTTCCGCAGCGGGCTACGCTCGTCCCGGAGCGCCGATCGGAGCCATCGACGAAGTCCGCGGCCCGGTCGTCGATATCGCCTGCCGAACGCTTCCGCCGCTGCGCGAGGCGCTGCATTCCACAGCGTGCGGCGAGTCGTACATGTTCGAAGTGCATCAGCACCTCGATGCGACCCATGTTCGCGCGATCTCACTGCACGGCACCGAAGGCCTCTCGCGCGGACTGCCCGTATACGACACGAACGGCCCGCTCAAGGTGCCCGTCTCGCCCGAATGCCTGGGCCACCTGCTCGACGTCTTCGGCACTCCGCTCGACGGCGCGGCGCCTCTCCCGGCGCGTGAGTTCCGCGCGATCATCTCCAGCCCGCCCTCGCTCGCCGAGACCACCAGTATCGGGGGCATTCTCGAGACCGGCATCAAGGTCGTGGACCTCCTGTGTCCGTTCGTGAAGGGCGGCAAGACCGGACTGTTCGGCGGTGCGGGCGTCGGCAAGACCGTGCTCATCATGGAATTCATGCACGCCATCGTGTATCTGCATCGCGGCGCTTCCGTCTTCGCCGGTGTCGGCGAGCGCATACGCGAGGGCCACGGGCCGAAAACCGCGCGCAACTGCGGCTGCGATACAACGCGGCGCGCCAGGAGGAGATCACCGAGGAGATCGAGATCATCCTGCTCAGCGCGGAAGCCATATCCGCAAGGGCCTAGCGGAATTCGGCGCATGGTGCTTCGTGCGCGCCCGAATACACCCGGTTTCATCGAGTTCGGAAGAGGTTGAACAAGGGGGTCGGAGGCGGGGATAATGGAAAACGTGCCGCCGGGCGCGTGGCACATCTCGAAGCAACGAAGAAAGGAATCACATGGCAAGCGAGGGATATCACGAGCCGCTCAACGAGCTGCGCGACGAGACGCGCGACATGCATCGGGCAATCGTTTCACTGATGGAGGAACTCGAGGCGGTGGACTGGTACAACCAACGTGCGGATGCGTGCAAGGATCCCGAGCTGCGCGCGATTCTCGCCCACAACCGGGACGAGGAGAAGGAGCACGCGTCGATGGTGCTCGAATGGATCCGCCGCCACGATCCGGCGTTCGACCACGAGCTGCGCGATTACCTCTTCACGGACAAATCACTGTCGCACGATTGAGGATTCGGCCAAGGAGCGCGCGAGTGGAGATCAAGGTCGGACTGGTGATGGAGTTTGTCGAGCCGGCCGAAGTAGACGGGCGGCAGATTGCGCGAGGCACGCGGGTGCGTATCGCACACATCATGCATGAGCTCAAGGAAGAGCGGATCACGCTCGTCCTCCTGGGCACGTCGGAGCCCGAAACACTGACTGTCGACCGGCACGTTGTGGGTGTCCACTGCCGGTTGGTGAGCGAATAGGCCCATCGCGCGCGCGAGCACTTCCGGACGACCGGGATGACTTCGGGGCAGCCGATCGCCTCCGCGCTCGATCGAATCGCGAAACGGCAAGGGCGCGCGCTCCAGCCGATCAGTGCCGCCGCCCCTCCGCGCGGCGCAGAAAGTCGACCAGGAGCGGCCCGCTGTCGAGCAGCAGGCGCTCCCTGTGCGCGTGGAACTCGGGATGCCACTGCACGCCCATGACGTCGCCTGCTCCCGTATAGCGGATCGCCTCGATCACGCCGTCCGCCGGCGAGCGCGCCTCCACGACGAGGCCGCTACCGAGTCGATTCACGCACTGATGGTGGATGCTCGTCACCCGCGCTCCAGTGGTCTCCGGATAGAGTCGCGCGAGCTCGGAGCCCGGCTCGATCTCGATGTCGTGCGCAAGCTGGTCATAGACGGCTCGGTCGACATGAAGCGCGGCATCTGAAATTTGCGTCGCAATGTCCTGGTAGAGCGTGCCGCCGAACGCGACATTGATCACCTGCGCGCCACGGCACACGCCGAGTACCGGTCGCCCCTGGATGATGCACTCCCAGAGAAGCTCGATCTCGTAGAGATCGCGGACGCGATCGCCGGCCCAATCGGGACGCAGGGGCTCCTCCCCGTAGCTCGTCGGGCTGACGTCTGCGCCGCCCTGCAGCACCAGCGCGTCGATCTCGCGCACATAATCCGACACGTGCACGGCGGATCGCCGGACGTCCGCGGCGCTTTCGAGCGTCGGCACCATGAAGACCAGCGCGCCCTGGGACATGATCCAGTGCGCCACGGACTGCTCGAGATACTGCAGGGTCTTGTCCCCGAATCCGAGCTCCGTCGGCGGCTGGTGCATCAGCCGGGCCGAGAGTCCGATTCGCAGCGGCCTGGGTCGGGTCATTGCGTCCGCCGCGACGCGCGGTTCACATCTCTCCGCGCCACTTCCGGCATTGCTGCCACACCAGGTCCTGAAGTGAGCCGGTCATCTGGAACCGACTCCGCATCCAGCGCGAGTCGGTCGCGCTCTCCCGAACCACTGCCGCCAGCTCCTCGAGGGGACCTTCCGTCTCGAGCTCAGTGGCATGCGGCTTGAGACGCTCGAGCGTTGCCGCGATATCGTCGCGCAGCGGAACATGGGTCTGCGCGAGCGGGTCGATGAAGTCCCCGTCCAGTCCGAATCGGCAGGCCTGGAACCGGTTGTAGCCGTACGGGAGGTGCAGATCCTCCGCCAGCTGGAACGGTCGCTCGATCAGCAGGAAGCGCGCGAGCGTCTGGGCGTAGGCCGCCAGCACGGCAGCCCGTCCGCACGTGAGCGGCGTATCGCACACGCGGATCTCGACGGTCCCGTATTCGGGCTTGGGGCGGATATCCCAGTAGAAGTCCTTCATGCTCTCCACGATGCCCAGATTCTGCATCTTCGTGAAGTAGTCGATGAATTCGCTCCAGCGCAGCAGGAAGGGTGCGCGCCCCGAGAGCGGAAACGCGGACACCGCGTTCAGGCGCGAGGACTCGAACTGCGTGTCCGCCCCCTGGAAGTAAGGCGACGATGCGGCGAGCGCAACGAAGTGCGGCACGTAGCGCGACATTGCGTGAACGAGGTAAAGCGCGTCGTCGCCGTGCGGCACGCCGACGTGGATGTGCTGGCCGAACACGGTGAACTGCTTCGCGAGATAACCGTACAGCTCGGACAGGTGCTTGAACCGCGGCCGGTCGTAGATCTGGCGATCGGTCCAATGCTGGAACGGGTGTGCGCCGCCTCCGCACACCAGGACATTCAGCGTCTCGGCAGCACCGCCGACCGCATCGCGAATGACCCTGAGCTCTGCATCGAGCGTGGCATGAGTCTGGTGGATGCCGGTGGCGATCTCGATCATGCTCTCGGTGATCTCCGGCTTGATCTCCCCGGGGTGGGGTGTGCGCGCAGTGAGCTCGATCAGGTCGGAGGCCGCATGGGTCAGGTCGCAGCCGAACGTCTCGATGAGTTGCAGCTCGAGCTCCACCCCGATCGAGAGCGCCGTGGACTGCTTGAAATCAAGCGGCTCCACGCCTCACCTCCGGTCCGCCGCGTCGCCCGCGCGCCGCAGCGCGAACTGCACCGCGAGCGGGCCCAGCAGCTCGAGGATCAGGAC
>JBAVOG010000939.1:0-2874 GCA_049691875.1 Burkholderiales bacterium
ATCGCCGGGCGCTTCGGCGTGCGGTCGGAAATGCTCATGGCGCTCGGCCCGATTGGCGATCAGGCGTACCTGTTCGGCCTGCACCAATGCTCGCGGCCCCGGACTTGGACCAAGGACGAGCAGCGCCTTTTCGAGGAGATCGGTCATCGGCTCACCGACGCGCTGAGCAACCTGATCGCCTTCCGCAGGCTGCGCGAAAGCGAGAGCCGGCTCGAGGCGGCGCAGCGCATCGCGCACGTCGGGTGGTGGGAGCGGGACTATCAAACGGCCCACATGTTGCTGTCGGAGGAGTCCTGCCGGATTTTCGGTGTGCGGGCGGTCGACCTGCCGCAATGGCACGGGCGCTGGTTGAGCCTTATCCATCCGGAGGACCGCGAGAAGACCGCCGCAGCGAGCGATTCGGCGCTCGCCGGTGGCCCTCGTTACGACGTCGAGTACCGGATCGTGCGGCCCGATGGCACGGTTCGCGTGGTTCACAGTCGGGGCGATGTCGTGCGGGATGAGTCCGGCCGCCCGATTCGCCAGTTCGGCGTGATGCAGGACATCACGGAACTGCGCCAGATGGAGCACAGGCTAGAGGCCGCGCAGCACCTCGCGCGCGTCGGATGGTGGGAGCGCGACTACGCCGCCGGCCGCTGGTTGACCTCGGACGAGATCGCGCAAATCTACGGCATTGCGGGAATGGATCGCGTCATGGATCTCGCCGAATGGCTGAAGGTTGTGCCCCCCATCATCCATCCGGAAGACCGGCGGCGGGTATTGGAGGCGAGCGAGGCGTCATTGCGCGGTGGTCCGCGCTACGACATCGAGTACCGCATCGTGCATGCGGACGGCACGGTGCGCGTGGTCCACGCCCAGGCCGACGTGACGCTGGACGAATCCGGGCGCCCTGTGCGGCAGTTCGGCGTCGCTCAGGATATCACCGAGCTGCGCCAGGCGGAGGAAGAGCTGCGCGCGAGCGAGGTGCGCTTTCGCACGTTCGTCGATCATGCGCTGGACGCGTTCTTCCTGATGGACGAAGACCTCAAGGTGGTCGACGTCAACAGGCAGGCGTGCGAGGCTCTGGGCCGCAGGCGCGAAGAGCTCATCGGCATGCACCCGCGCGATTTCGATGCCCGCCTCGACGCGCCATCCATCGCGCGGCTGGCGGAGCGGGCCAGTGCGGGCGAGACGATCACGTTCGAAACGCTCCACCGGCGGAAGGACGAGACGCTGTTCCCGGTCGAGATCCGCTCCGGCACATTCCGGCAGGGCGGGAAGCTGTACTACCTGGCACTCGCGCGCGACATTACCGAGCGCAAGCTCGCCGAGGAGGCGCTGCGACACAAGGACAATGCGCTGCAGATGGCCAGGACGGAGCTTGCTCGCGTGTCGCGGCTGACGACGCTCGGTGAGCTGACCACGTCGATCGCCCACGAGGTGAGCCAGCCGTTGGGCGCGATGATCGCCAACGCCGCTGCCGGCGCCCGCTGGCTCGCAGCCGAGCCGCCCGACATGGCGGAAGCGCGCTCGGCGCTCGACAACATCGCCGCCGACGGTAGACGGGCACGCGAGGTCATCGCGCGAGTCCGCGCGCTCGCGAAGCGTCAGGCGCCGCGCATGGAGCTGTTGGATATCAACCGCAAGATTCTCGAAGTCTTCGCGCTCACGGAGCACGAGTTGCGCAGCCACGACATCGTTCTCCAGACGCAGCTCGGCGAGGCGCTGCCGCGCGTGGCGGGCGATCGCGTCCAGCTGCAGCAGGTTCTGTTGAACCTGATCTTGAACGCGATCGAGGCGATGAGCGGCGTCCACGATGGTCCGCGTCAGTTGACGCTCGTTTCACGAGAGGACGGCCCGAACGCCGTGGTGGTCGAGGTGCGCGATTCCGGCACCGGGCTGGACCCGGAGCGCGCCGAGCGGATATTCGAGGCGTTTTACACGACTAAGGCTGAAGGGATCGGCATCGGCCTGTCCATCAGCCGCTCGATCATCGAGGCGCACGGCGGGCGGCTGTGGGCGAGCGCGAATGAGCCCCGCGGGGCGATCTTCCGGTTCTCGCTGCCGGTTTCCGAGGAGGGACGACTATGAGCGAGGATCGCGCAGTCGTCTTCGTCGTCGACGACGATCCGTCCATGCAGCGTTCGCTCGACGCTCTGCTCAGGTCGGTCGGCCTCGAAGTGCGCCTCTTCTCCTCGGCGCAAGAATTCATGCGCGCAGAGCGGCCGGACGCACCGGGCTGCCTCGTGCTCGACGTGCGGCTGCCGGGCATGAGCGGACTCACCTTTCAGCAGGAGCTCGGGAAAGCAGGTATCACCCTCCCCGTCATATTTCTCACCGGGCACGGCGACGTTCCGATGACCGCTCGCGCGATGAAGGCCGGCGCTGTCGAGTTTCTCACCAAGCCGTTCGACGAACAGGTGCTGCTCGACGCGATCCACGCCGCGATCGAGCGCGATCGGGGAAGGCGCCGGGACGCCGCGAGCCTCGCCGAGCTGAAGGCGCGCTACCGCACCCTCACGGAGCGCGAGCGCGAGGTGATGAAGCTCGTCGTCGCCGGACGGGTGAACAAGCAGATCGCGGCCGAGCTCGGACTGAGCCTGGTCACAATCAAGGTCCACCGCGGCCAGGTCATGCGCAAGATGCTGGCGAGATCGGTTCCCGAGCTGGTGCGCATGGCTGACCGGCTCGGCCTGCCCGGTTCGGCCTAGCCGCTATACCAAGGTCTAAGCCCTCGACACTTGGATGCAATGGCCTTTGGCCGGCGCGCAGGCTAGGCTGGGGTCTCAATGGCTAAAGGCAAAATGGCCGAAGGGCCGCTCGTCGCGATCGTGGACGACGACCAATCGCTCCGCAACGCGACCCGGGACTTACTGAGGGCGGCGGGCTTCGCCG
>JBAVOG010000940.1:0-3898 GCA_049691875.1 Burkholderiales bacterium
GTGAGGGGCTTCTTGTGACCGCACGCCGGATTCTCGTCTGGTACAATGACCAAGCTCCGGATCAGCCCCTTGCCGCGATGACGGGCGAACATGTGCTTGCCCTTGTCGAGCACCTTCTGTCGCTGTCGACCAATGATTACACGCGGACCTCGACGACCTCGTATACGCGCACCTTCCTACGGTTTCTGCGGTGGTCCGACCTCAATAGCCAGGATCTTGCCCGGTTCGTTCCTCGAACACCCTGCTGGCGGCTGGCGCACTTGCCTCCGCGGCTCCCATGGGAGGATGTCAGACGCACGATCGGCGCCATCGACGCGACCACACCATCGGGCGTGCGTGATCGCGCGCTCCTGCTTTTGCTCGCCACCACCGGGCTGCGCAACAAGGAGCTGCGATCGCTTGAGCTTCAGGATATTCACTGGCGCGCCGCCGAAGTGTTGGTGCGCCGGACCAAGACGGGGCGCGATCGGCTCGTGCCGCTTTTGCAGGAAGCTGGTGAAGCGCTCGCCGATTATGTACTGCACGCCAGGCCCAAGATCGACAGTCAGCGGGTCTTTCTGTCCTACACACCGCCGGTGGGTCCGTTCAAGTCCAGTTCGCCTATATCGAGGATCGTGCGATCTCGATTGGAGCAAGCCGGCATCAAGCTTTCGCGCGTAGCCGGTGCCCATCTCGTGCGCCATAGCCTGGCGACGCAGCTCGTCAAACAACGGCGTCCGATCAACGAGGTCGCGGATCTCCTGGGCCATCGAAGCATCGACACCACCGCCATTTATGTGAAGGTAGCACTGCCGCAGCTCGCCGATGTCGCTCTGCCCTTTCCGGGGGGCGCCCAATGAGCACCTTCGCTAAAATGCTGGCCGACAGGGTAGAAGGCTACATCGCGCTTCGTCGCTCGCTCGGATATGAGTTCAAGAAGTCCTCCGCGATATTGAGGGGATTGGCGCGATATGTGGAGGCCGGACAGCTTGACGGCCCCCTCACGCGGGACATGGCGATCAAATTCATTTTTTCATGGGAGGGGACGGCCAACGGTCGCGCCATCAATCATGGGATCCTCCGGCGCTTTTGCGAGCATCTCGCTATCTACGATGCGCGGACCGAGGCGCTTGATCCTCGTGAGCTTCCCAGATCCCGCGCCATTCCACCACCGCGCATCCTCAGTGAGGAGGAACTTGGATCACTCATTTCGGCCAGCAGTAGCGTTTCGCCGCGGTATCCCCAGCGGGGACTAACTTTGACGATGTTGGTCGGATTGCTGGCGAGCACGGGCCTGCGTTCCGGCGAAGCGCTCCGCCTCAATCGTACCGATGTCGATCTCGCCAACGGCATCCTGCACATCCGGAAGACCAAGTTCCGCAAGGATCGCCTGGTCCCCGTTCACACGACGACGCTGGCCGCCTTACGCATCTACGCCCGGCATCGAGATGCGGCATTTCCGGTGCCGAGGGATTCCGCATTTTTTCTCAGCTCGCGCGGCAATCGGCTGTCACCAGCAGGGCTCCATATTGCTTTCAGTGCGGCCTGCAAGATTGCTGGCCTCGACAGTGGCAAGACGTTGAGACCGCATGATCTGCGGCATCGCTTCGCTGTCACGCGTCTTGCCGCTTGGCACCGAGAGAAGGCCGACGTCCAGGCACTGTTACCCCTGCTGGCAACTTACCTGGGCCATGCCCGCTACACCGACACTGCCTATTACGTGACGGGCACGGCGGAACTGCTTGGCATGGCCGCCGATCGCGCATTCGCCGATGGAGTTGCCTCATGAGCGCACATCCATCGCTGGCAACGCTGCTGGAGTCCTTCTTCCGTAACCGCTTGGCCAAGCAAAGGAACGCAAGCCCCTCAACGATCGCCAGCTACCGCGACGCCTTGCGCATGTTGGTCCTTTTCGCCGCCGAACGCACCAGGCGCAAGCCGTGTTCATTGGCGGTTGAGGATATCGACCGGGATCTCATTCTCGCATTTCTGGACGAGCTTGAGCAGAAACGAAAGAACACGATCCAGACACGCAACGCCCGCCTGACGGCGATCCGGTCATTCTTTCATCATGTGGCCGCAAATGATCCTGCCTCGCTGAGCATCGCACAGCGCATCCTCGCCATTCCGGTAAAAAGATCGCACACCGAGATCACGCATCATCTCTCGCGGAATGAACTTGATGTTCTTATCGACGCGCCAGATCAGCGAACGGCGCGCGGCCGCCGCGATCGAACGTTACTGCTGTTCCTGGCACGCACTGGCGCACGGGTATCCGAGGCGATTGGCGTCAATGCCTGCGATCTTCAGTTGGATCGCCCACGACCGCAGGTGCTCCTGCGCGGCAAGGGCCGCAAGGAACGGATCGTGCCAATGCCCGGCGACCTCGTCAAAGCGCTGAAGGCGGTAATGCGCGAGCGCGAGGTTGGTTCCCATGAAGCACGTCCCCTTTTTGTCGGCACTCATGGAACCCGCCTGACTCGTTTCGGCGCGACGCACATCGTTCGGCGGGCTGTCGCCGCAGCCACGGCGAACACACCCGAACTCGCGCGCAAATCCATCTCGCCCCATGTTTTGCGACACTCGCTCGCGATGACGCTGTTACAATCTGGGGTGGATCTTCTGACCATCCAGGCTTGGTTGGGGCATTCGCAAGTCGCCACCACGCATCGCTACGCCGCCGCGGACGTCGAGATGATGCGCCGTGGGCTGGATAAGGCGGGTGTCTCAGGTAAGCAACCGGCCCGTTTCAAACCCAAGGATACGGTGCTCCAGCTGCTGGAACGGTTCTGAATATTATGTGGCGGCAAGGGCCGGCATTACCGCCGAATTGCGCACCGCGGGGAACGAGCCGCCACATAATCGCGCCCGACACATAAGGCAGAGCGTTTTTAGCCCGGCGGCGCGGCCAACTGGCAGCGCGGTTGAGCGCAGGATTCTGATCCGCGTCGGTGAGCTAAAAACGTGTTGGACAGAACCGCGGGGCACTTCATCGCCCCAGCTATGGGCATTGCAACCCGGCGAGGAGGTGCGGGAAGGCGAAAACCCCGTCGCGAAGCGAGGGGACAAGAGTGTTGTGCATGAGCCGTGGGGGGTGGGACAAATTAGTGAAGTGCGAGACGACGCAAAATTGCCTTCGAAAATTGATATCAGTCTGCACGCGGCGATGTCGCCCCGTTCGCGTGATCGCGCAAGGTTGGTCGACGTATGTTGGTGAGATCCTGGCGGCGGTCATGAGGTATCCATGCGTGGCGTACGACGTGGGGCGCATTCGAACCTTTCGATGACGATCATGGTGCCGTGGTGACACTGGGGGCAGGTCTTCAGCGACACGCCGGTGATCTCTTCGTACCGGTCACGGTAGTCTTTTTTGCCTTCAAGGCTGGGAGCGGGCGACGGGATTTGCAGAAGCTGCCGGCACAGTGCGAGCTTCTCTGCCCGGTATCGATTGGCGAGGAAGCCGTAGTAGCGAATACGCTGAAATCCTTCGGGCAGAATGTGGAGCAGGAACCGACGGATGAACTCCTCGGCGACGAGTGTCATGGTCTTGTGACGGCTGTTGTCGCGATAGTCCTTCCAGTGAAACTGAACCTTCCCGTCGTCTAGCCCGAGCAGCCGATCGTTTGAGATAGCAACTCGATGGGTGTACCGTGCGACGTACTTGAGGACTTGCTCCGGTCCGCCGAAAGGTGGCTTGGCGTAGACCTTCCAATTTATTTTTCTGGTGGGAGCGATGTGGCGCAAGAAGGCGTGTCGCGTGCGAAGTGGCTCCAGGGAGGAAAAGAACTGCAACTCTCCGGCATCGAAGGCCTGCTCCAGATAATTGAGGAACAGTCGACGGAACAGAAGCCTCAACACAGGAACGGGAAGGACGTAATGCGGCCGGCAGGAAATCCACCGCGTGCCGTCCGGTGAAATG
>JBAVOG010000941.1:0-1567 GCA_049691875.1 Burkholderiales bacterium
TGGTATAGCCGAGGTCGAGCAGGAACCTGGCCAGCGACGGCGTGCCGGGCTGGAGGAACGACGGGCTGCCAGGCAACTGCGGCGGGATCATGCCGGCGCGCAGCGGCGTCATGCCGGTGAAGAAGGCGGTGCGCCCGGAAGTGCAACTTTGCTCGGCGTAATAGGTCATGAACTTGGCACCCTCTCGCCCGATACGGTCGATGTTGGGCGTCTCGCCGACCATCAATCCTTGATGGTAGATGCTCGGCTGCATCCAGCCGATGTCGTCGCCCATGATGAACAGGATGTTGGGCTTCTTGGCCGGCGCCTGGGCGAGTGCCGTGCCAGATCCACCGAGCAGCGCCAACAACACGGAGAGCCCGATGGCCCAAAAACAGCTAATGCGACTCATGACGCGTCTCCTTTAGGATTTCCACGAACCTATGTCGTAAGTCCTGCTGCGGGGGAAAACGCCACGTTCACGGCGCTCTCCCTCGCTCCAGCGATTCGATCAGCCGACTCGCGTCGAACGGCTTCTGCAGATAGTCGACGCAGCCGGCGGCAAGCGCCTCGCGCCGCGTGGCTTCGTCGTCGTAGGCCGTAATGAAAACGACCGGGAGCATCGGCTTTGCGGCGGACAATCGGCGGCGCAACTCGATTCCGGACATGCCCTCCAGATGGATGTCGAGGACGAGCCCGATGGCGCTATCGACGATCGCGCTCGCGAGAAACTCCTCCGCCGACGCAAATGTGACAGTCGCGTAGTTGTGCGCCTGCAACAGGCGCTCGAGGGACCTGCGCATGGCCGCGTCGTCTTCGACGATCGCAACAATCCCCAGGGTTGTATGCATGGCCGATCGTGGTCCGGATTTTGAGTGGGCGGCCTCACGGGAGATTGCTCTGCGACAGGTTGTTGCAAACCATATGGCGAGTTCACCCGCACGGATACCGTCCTTTGGTGCGGGCCTGCACCAAAGGACGGTATCCGGAACGGCTAGTCGGGGTCCGCCCTACTCCAAGTCGCGAGCGTCGACCTGGCCGAGGCGCTCGGCGAGCGAAACCAGTTCGGCGAGCGACTGGAGTTGCAGCTTTTGCATGATGTGCTGGCGATGCCACTTGATCGTGCGCTCGGTGGAGCCGAGCTCGGCGGCGATGCGCTTGTTCAACATGCCGCGGACGACCAGAGCGAAAACCCTGCGTTCGGTCGGCGTCAAGGCATCGACGCGCGATCGCAAGGCGTCGAGCTGTCTGCGCCGGTCGTGATCCGCCCGGTACCGTGCGATGGCCCGCGCCACCGCATCAAGCAGCACATCGGTGTCTACCGGCTTGGTCAGAAAGTCCTCGGCACCGGCCTTCATGGCCAGGACGCTGGTCGGAATGTCGCCATGACCAGAAAGAAAGATGATCGGCAGCCTTTGTCGCATTTCCGCGAGTCGCTGCTGGAGTTGCAACCCGTTGAGTCCGGGCATGCGCACGTCGAGGAGAATACAGCCGGGAGTATCAACTTCCGGCGCTTCGAGGAATCTCTCCGCCGATTCGTAGAGCGCGACTCGATATCCGGCAGCCGACAGCAATCGCTCAACCGAAA
>JBAVOG010000942.1:0-11997 GCA_049691875.1 Burkholderiales bacterium
CAACAACGACGCCTACAGTTTCTTCCAGGTGCTGGGAGATCTGGTCATCACCGGCCCGACCCGGACCAACGTCAACGACTATCGCGTCATTCTCATTCTGTGAATTGAACGCGGCGGCGAACTTTGAAGCATCAAGCGTCGTCGAGAAGCCGCGACTGCCCCGCATCGTAGACGAGGGTCGCACCCACTGCCCGCGCAATCGCACTGCGATGCGCCGCGCGGCTCTCGCCGCGGTCGATCAGATGAATCACCTGCGCGCCGCGCAGCAGCGCGGCATCCGTGATCAACGACCGATGGCACTGGTCCGGATCACGTTCTGCACACATTATGGCCAGGCGCTCTCGCTCCGCGGCCCGGAGCACCTCGTCCAGTGAACACCTGAACGCCTCACTCTCCATGTGGTCGGCGAATCCGCGAAATGCGGGGATTCGCAGCGCCACATGGCGCGTATCCGGTCTCGGTTTGCGAAACCCGCCGAGCGCCATGCCGTGCCACGAATACCGAACGCCTTGTGACGCGAGTGCGTCTTCCAGAGCATCCCGATTGAACTGAGGTTGGCGGCGCGATCGAGGCAGCGCCCGGATATCGACCAGCGCCTCGATACCCGAGTCGGCGAGTACCTCCAGAAGCGACTCGATCGTCCGCGTGCTGTGCCCGATCGTGTAGAGAGTGGCTGTCATCGGGTAACCTGCTACCGGATCTCCGCTTCACGCCCAGCCTATGGGTTGGCCGACCGCGAGATCGAGTGCGCGCGTCGCATTGCCGACGTTGACGGCGATTTCGACGAGGCCCACGCTGTTCGCATACCAGAAGGCCGTTCCGACCGCGACGGAAGAGAACACGCTCGCATATCCGATCTCGCACGTGCCTACGACGAGCTGCCTGGACGTGGAAGCATTCGTTGCGCGGATTCCCGTGAACGCGTTGCCGTAGTGGTCCACGTAGATGATTTCCGCGAGATCGCCGCTGGCCAGGGAAACGGAAAGGGCTTCCAGGGGGACGGCGAAGTCTTCCGCCGGCCGGCCGATCCCCAGCCCGGCCGCGATCGGCGCGAAGATGTCGCGGCCGTGGAAAGACACGGAGCTCTCGGCGGGGGGTTTGACGACTCGCCAGAACTCGCGCACCGCGGCGCGCTCCGCCACGACCGATAAGAGTCCGTTGTCGGGACCGACGAACCAGTCTCCGTCGGCCTGGATCACGACCGCCTCCCGCTCGCTCCCCACCCCCGGGTCGACGACCGCCACGTACACATGGCCCGTCGGCATCCGCGTAACGAGGGCCGCGAGCAGGTGCGCGCTCGCCTTGGGATCGAACATGGGCGCTTCGTGCAGCAGGTGAATGACCCCGAGCCCGGGTGCGTCGCGATGGAGCGCCGCCTCGACCTGGCCCACATAGAGGTCGTTCGATCCGAAATCTGTGAAGAGTACGAGCGCCATGAGCAAGAGCCTAACTTAATCTCGCGCAACGCTCGGTAGCAAGACTTCGTCCACACGCATCCGGCGCGAGGTGCGACAGCGGGTCGGCATCCATGCCGGCTCCTCCCGAAATTCGGCTGGAGGAAACAAAAAGCCGGGGCGCGCCCGGCTTTCCTTGCTTCAGTGCCGCGGTATCGCTACGCCTTGGCTTCGACCTTCGTATCGGTTTCGGACGGTTCCGGGCGGTCGAGCAGCTCGACAAGCGCCATCGGCGCATTGTCGCCCTGACGGAACCCGAACTTCAGAATGCGAAGGTAGCCACCGTTCCGCTTGGCGTAGCGCGGGCCGAGGTCGGCGAAGAGCTTCATCACCATCTCGCGGTCGCGAAGGCGGTTGAACGCGAGGCGCCGGTTCGCGAGCGAAGGCTTCTTGCCGAGCGTGATCATGGGCTCCACGACCCGCCGCAGTTCCTTCGCCTTGGGGAGCGTGGTCTTGATGGCCTCGTGGCGCAGCAGCGAATTGGTCATGTTGCGCAGCATCGCCTGGCGATGCGCGCTGGTGCGATTGAGCTTTCGCAGTCCGTGGCGGTGGCGCATGGTCTACTTTCTCCGGGCCGAATCGCGTTCAGGCGACGCGGTGATGCTCGAGTCCGGCCGGCGGCCAGTTCTCGAGCTTCATGCCGAGCGTCAGCCCGCGCGACGCGAGCACTTCCTTGATCTCGTTCAGCGATTTGCGACCTAGGTTCGGTGTCTTGAGCAGCTCGGTCTCGGTACGCTGAATGAGATCGCCGATGTAATAGATGTTCTCGGCCTTCAGGCAGTTTGCGGAACGAACCGTCAGCTCGAGATCGTCCACCGGACGAAGCAGAATCGGATCGACCTGGGGGACCTTGCGTTCCTCGACGGCCGGGGTCGTGCCTTCCAGCGCCGCGAAGACCGAAAGCTGGTCGACCAGAACGCGCGCCGCATAGCGGATCGCCTCCTCGGGCTCTATCGCGCCGTTGGTCTCGATGTCCATGATGAGCTTGTCGAGATCGGTACGCTGCTCGACGCGCGCCGCCTCGACCTGATAGCTGACACGTCTCACCGGACTGAACGACGCGTCCATGATGATCTTGCCGATCCCCTTCGACTCCTCGGGAACGGGTCGGACGTTGCCGGGCTCGTAGCCGCGGCCACGCTCGACCTTGATCACCATCTCGAGCTTGCCGCCGGGCGCAAGATGCGCGATGACGTGCTCGGGATTCACCACTTCGACATCGTGCGTCAGCTCGATATCAGCAGCCGTGACGGCGCCCTCGCCGCTCTTGCCGAGCTTGAGCGTGACCTCGCCCCCGGTGTGGAGCCGGAACACCACGCCCTTCAGATTGAGAAGAATGTCGACCACATCCTCCTGCACGCCCTCGAGCGTCGAGTACTCGTGCAGCACGCCGGAGATCTGCACCTCGGTTGGCGCATACCCGGGCATCGAGGAAAGCAACACGCGCCTCAGCGCGTTGCCGAGCGTGTGGCCGTAGCCGCGCTCGAACGGTTCCATTGTGACCTTCGCGTGATACGGTGCGATGGCTTGTACATCGATGATGCGTGGCTTCAAAAAGGCGGTTGCCTGCATGCGGGTTCCTTGGTCTGATCCGGCTGGCTGTTATCTGGAGTAAAGCTCGACGACCAGGCTTTCGTTGATCGAGGACGGCAGCTCGGAGCGTTGCGGCAAAGCCTTGAAGGTCCCCTTGAGGCCCTTGGCGTCCGCCTCGATCCATTCGGGAAAGCCACGCGACTCCGCGGCTTCGGCGGCGGCCTTGATCCGAAGTTGCTGCTTGGCGCCCTCGGCAACCTCGACCACGTCGCCGGGTCGGACCAGGTAGGACGGGATGTTCACCCGCTTGCCGTTCACGAGGACGCCGTTATGCCGCACGATCTGGCGCGCTTCGGTGCGCGACACCCCGAAACCCATGCGGTATGCGACGCTATCGAGACGCGACTCGAGCAGCTGCAGGAGATTCTCACCGGTCGGCCCCTTGCGGCGTATCGCCTCGAAATAGGTCTTGCGAAACTGTCGCTCGAGCATGCCGTACACGCGGCGGATCTTCTGCTTCTCGCGCAGCTGCTTGCCGTAGTCGGATCGCCGCAGGGCCTTCTGGCCGTGCTGTCCGGGCGCATAGCTGCGGCGCTCGATGGCGCACTTGTCGGTGAAGCATTTCTCGCCCTTGAGGAAGAGCTTTTCCCCTTCGCGGCGGCACTGGCGGCACTTTGGATCGAGACTGCGGGCCACTTTTGGTTCCTTCCTAGATTCGACGGCGCTTGGGCGGACGGCACCCGTTGTGCGGGATCGGCGTGATGTCCGCGATGCTGGAGATCTTGATGCCGAGCGCGTTCAACGCGCGCACGGCCGATTCGCGCCCCGGGCCGGGACCCTGAATGCGGACTTCGAGCGTCTTGATGCCACATTCCTGCGCCGCGCGGCCCGCCGCCTCGCCAGCAACCTGGGCGGCGAATGGCGTGCTCTTCCGCGAGCCTTTGAACCCCGCCCCCCCGGAGCTTGCCCAGGAGAGCGTATTGCCCTGGCGATCGGTGATCGTGATGATCGTGTTATTGAACGACGCATGGATGTGCACCACGCCATCGGCGACGTTCTTCTTGGTCTTCTTGCGAACCCGCGTCGCTGCCGTTTGTGCCTGGGGTTTTGCCATGTCTTCCGCTTCCGTCCGTAATCGTTATCGAGCCAGGTCGCCCGCGCTCAAACCTTGCCCGGCGGGGCGGTCAGCTTCACCGCGGCCTTGCGTGGACCCTTACGGGTACGCGCGTTGGTCCGGGTGCGCTGGCCACGCACCGGCAATCCCTTGCGGTGCCGGGCGCCCCGGTAGGAGCCGAGGTCGGTCAGGCGCTTGATGTTCATCGACACTTCGCGGCGCAGATCACCCTCGATCGTGAGCCGCGTCACCTGCTCGCGCAGCCGGTCCATCTCGACCTCCGACAGATCCTTGATCTTGGTCGTGTCGGCGATCTTGGCGGCGGCGCAAATCTCCTTCGCGCGCGAGCGGCCGATGCCGTAGATCGCAGTGAGGGCGATTGCGGTGTGCTGGTGGTTCGGAATGTTGACGCCTGCTATGCGGGCCATATGATCAATCCAAGTCCAATTCGTGTTCCGGGCCTACCCCGGACTTGCTGCGGCCTGTTTCCCCGCGCTGGGCGCACGCTCGTACACTTTCGGGTACAAGCTCGGTCGGGTACAAGCTCGGGCACCAAGTCGGCCAACCTGGGAAACCTGTAAGTATATCGTGGAATTGAGCTTTTTGCTCGCCTATGGTCGTCCCTGAAGGTCATCCCTGCCGCTGCTTGTGGCGTGGATCCGCCGTGCAGATCACCCGTACCACGCCGTTGCGGCGGATGATCTTGCAGTTCCTGCAGAGCTTCTTCACAGATGTCCTGACTTTCATGGCTGCGTCCTTTCCCGTTCATTGCCTCATTTCGCCCTGAAGATGATTCGCCCGCGCGTAAGATCGTATGGCGTGAGCTCCACCGTCACCTTGTCTCCCGGCAGGATGCGGATGTAGTGCATCCGCATCTTCCCCGATATGTGGCTCAGGACGACGTGTCCATTCTCCAGCTTGACCCTGAAGGTGGCGTTGGGGAGATTCTCGAGAACCTCGCCCTGCATCTGGATGACGTCTTCCTTCGCCATGCGTTCAACGCGTTGGGAAACCGGCCCCCTTGAAGTTCGCCTTCTTCAACAGGCTCTCGTACTGATGGGTCATGATGTAGGCCTGCACCTGGCTCATGAAGTCCATCGTCACCACCACGATGATCAGGAGCGACGTCCCCCCGAAGTAGAATGGCACGTTCCACTTCAGGATCAGAAATTCGGGCAGCAGGCAGATCACGGTCACGTACACCGCGCCGACGAGCGTGAGCCGCGTCAGGATTCGCTCGAGATACTTGGCGGTCTGGTCGCCCGGCCGGATCCCCGGCACGAAGGCGCCGCTCTTCTTGAGGTTGTCCGCCGTCTCCTTCGGGTTGTACTGCAGCGCCGTGTAGAAGAAGCAGAAGAATACAATGGCCGCGGCGTACAGAAGCACGTAGATCGGCTGACCGGGCGAGAGCGTGGCCGCGATGTCGCGCAGCCACCCGCTGCCTTCGCTCGTCCCGAACCAGCCGGCGATCGTCGCGGGAAAGAGGATGATCGAGGACGCGAAGATGGGCGGGATCACGCCCGCCATGTTCAGCTTGAAGGGCAGGTGCGAGCTCTGGCCCCCATAGATCTTGTTGCCGACCTGGCGCTTCGCGTAATTGACCAGGATCTTTCGCTGCCCGCGCTCCACGAAGCACACGAACCAGGTGACCACGACGACCGCGGCACAGATGGCGAGCGCGGTCAGCGCGTGCATCGCGCCGGTGCGGACGAGCTCGAACAGTCCGCCGATCGCGCTCGGCAGACCGGCGGCGATTCCGGCGAAAATGATGAGCGAGATGCCGTTTCCGAGGCCGCGCTCCGTGATCTGCTCGCCGAGCCACATGAGGAACATCGTGCCGGTCACGAGCGTGACGACGGTCGTCACCCGGAACATCAGGCCGGGATCCAGGACGAGCCCGGCCTGCGCCTCGAGCGCGATCGAGATGCCGGTGGCCTGAAAGAGCGCCAGCGCAACCGTGCCGTAGCGCGTGTACTGCGTGATCTTGCGCTGGCCGGACTGGCCTTCCTTGCGCAACGCCTCCAGCTTCGGCGAGACCGCAGACATGAGCTGCATGATGATCGACGCCGAGATGTAGGGCATGATCCCGAGCGCGAAAATGGTGAAGCGGCGCAGGGCACCGCCTGAGAACATGTTGAAGAGGCCCAGTATGCCGCCCTGCTGGCTGCGAAAGAGGTCGGCCAGCACCTGTGGGTCGATGCCGGGCACCGGAATGTGCGCGCCGATCCGGAAAACGACGAGCGCGCCCAGCAGGAAGAACAGGCGCCTTTTCAGGTCGCCGTATTTCCCGGTCTTGCCAAGCTGTGGAATGCTGGAGGCCAAGGCGCGCTCTTCAGGAGGCCTGCTCGGTCACAGGCACCGCGACACTGCCGCCGGCGGCTTCGATCGCCGATTTGGCGCCCTTGGTGACGCCGACGCCGCTCAGGGCCAGTTTGCGGGAGAGCTTTCCGGACAGGATCACCTTGGCTCCGGTGGCGCGGCGGTGCACGACGCCTTCGGCCTTCAGGATCGCCAGATCGATTTTGTCCGCTTTCATCTTCTGCAGATCCGACAGGCGCACCTCTGCGACCGCGTCCCGCGACATGGACGTGAAACCGCGCTTGGGCAGGCGTCGCTGAAGGGGCATCTGACCGCCCTCGAACCCGACCTTGTGGTAGCCGCCCGAGCGTGCCCTCTGTCCCTTGTGACCGCGCCCCGCGGTCTTGCCCATACCCGAGCCGATTCCGCGGCCGACCCGCAGGCGCGGTTTCTTGGAGCCCGGCGCGGGCTTGAGCGTGTTTAGCCGCATCGCAATCCTCTCTCTAGCTCTCGCAACGCACGAGATAGCCGACGCGGTTGATCATGCCGCGCACCGCGGGCGTGTCATCGAGCTCGACGGTGTGGCGGATCCGGCGCAGTCCCAGGCCGCGAACGGTCGCCCGGTGCTCCGCGCGGCAGCTCGCAACGCTCTTCACAAGCGTGATCTTGATCCTGGCGCCCGACTTGTTCGCGTGGGCCATGCTCGCAACTGTCTTCTTGGCGGTCATGCGCAGTCCTCAGCCAACCAGTTCCTCGACCGAGATGCCGCGCTTCGCGGCGATCTCGGAGGGCGTCCGCATGCGGCGCAAGCCGTCGAGCGTCGCGCGCACCACGTTGTACGGATTGTTGGAGCCGATGCTCTTCGCCAGGATGTCGCTCACGCCGAGCACTTCGAACACCGCGCGCATGGCACCACCCGCAATGATCCCGGTCCCCTCGGATGCCGGCTGCATGATCACCTTCGAGGCACCATGCCTCCCGATCACGGCGTGCTGCAGCGTCCCGTTCCGCAGTCCGACACGGAACATCTTGCGACGCGCCTCCTCGAGGGCCTTCTGCACCGCCACCGGCACCTCGCGCGCCTTTCCCTTGCCCATGCCGACCGTGCCGTCGCCGTCTCCGACGACCGCCAGCGCGGCAAAGCCCAGGATCCGGCCGCCTTTGACGACCTTCGTGACGCGATTGATCGAGACCATCTTCTCGCGCAGACCGTCGCCCCGGTCTCCGCCGGTCTGCATCCTAGGTTGCATCCGTGCCATTCGCTTACCTCGCTTAGAACTTCAGGCCGGCTTCGCGCGCCGCATCCGCGAGCGCCTTCACGCGACCGTGGTACCGGAACCCGGATCTGTCGAAGGCGACTTCCGCAATACCGAGCTGCTTCGCCTTTTCGGCGATGCGTTTTCCCACCATCGCCGCGGCCGCCTTGTTGCCGCCATTCGGGACCATTGCTCGCACATCCTTCTCGACGGTCGAGGCGCTCGCGAGCACTTCCGCACCGTTGGCCGCGATCACCTGTGCGTAGATGTGCACGTTCGTGCGGTGCACCGACAGGCGCACGGCCTTCAGCTCGCTGATCTTCTTGCGCGTCTGCGCAGCTCGCCGCGCCCGGGCGTCCTTCTTTTCCTTCATCGTCGCGCCTCGCTACTTCTTCTTGGTCTCTTTCAATATGACCGTCTCGTCGGCATAGCGCACGCCCTTGCCCTTGTAGGGTTCGGGCGGCCGGTGCGCGCGTACCTCTGCCGCAACCTTGCCGACGAGCTGCTTGTCGAGACCCTTGATCACGATCTCGGTCTGACTCGGCGTCTCGACCTTCACGCCCTTGGGCATGGCATGCACGACCGGGTGGGAGAATCCGAGCGAGAGATTGAGCTTGTCGCCCTGCGCCTGGGCCCGGTATCCGACGCCGACGAGGGTCAGCTTCCGCTCGAATCCCTTCGTCACGCCGGTGACCATGTTGGCGGTCAGCGCCCGTATCGTGCCGGACATTGCGTTAGCGTTCTCCGCACCCGCGACGGCCTCGAACAACAGCTGATCACCCTCTCTCTTGATGCGTACCTGGTTCGTCAGCCGCTGCGACAACGTACCGAGCGGACCCTTCACCGAAATGGCGTCGGCTCCGAGAGTGACCTCGACGTCTTTTGGAACCGGAACCGGAAAACTTCCAACACGCGACATCTCGAGGTCTCCTAGACGACGATGCAGAGAACTTCGCCGCCGACGCCCTGCGAACGGGCCTTGCGATCGGTCATCACGCCACGACTGGTGGAGACGATTGCAATGCCCAGCCCGTTGAGTACCTTCGGGATCTCTTCCACGCCCCGATAGATCCGCAGCCCAGGCCGGCTCACGCGCTCGAGCTTCTCGATCACGGGTTGACCGGCGTAGTACTTCAGGTTGATCTCGATATCTCGCTTGGCACCGCTCTCGCGCACCGCGAACTGGTCGATATACCCCTCATCCTTCAGCACCTGGGCGATGGCAGCCTTCAGCTTGGACGAAGGCATGCTGACCGTATTCTTGCCACACGCCTGCGCGTTCCGGATTCGGGTCAGCATATCGCTGATCGGATCGGTCATCATATCTACGGACTCCTTACCAGCTCGCTTTCGTCAGTCCCGGCACTTCCCCGCGCATCGCGACCTCGCGCAGCTTGTTGCGGCCCAGCCCGAACTTGCGGAAGTATCCGCGCGCCCGACCGGTGATCGCACAACGGTTGCGCAACCGCACCGGACTCGCGTCACGCGGCAGCTTCTGCAGCTTCGCGCGCGCATCCATCTTGTCCTCGTCCGTCACCCTGGAGTCGTTGATGATTTCGAAGAGAGCTTTTCTCCTGGCGGAGAACTTGGCGACCGCCTTGCGGCGCTTCCCCTCGCGATTGATCAGTGAAAGCTTTGCCATGCGAACCTCAGTATGTAGTGCTCGGTATGTCTAGCTCAGTTTGTCTTGAGCGGGAAGTTGAACCCGGCGAGCAGCGCGCGTGCCTCCTCGTCGGTCTTCGCCGTGGTGGTGATGCTGATGTTCATCCCGCGGATCGCGTCCACCTTGTCGTAGTCGATCTCGGGAAAGATGATCTGCTCCTTCACGCCGACCGAGTAGTTGCCGCGCCCGTCGAAAGCGCGGCTCGAGGCGCCGCGAAAGTCGCGCACCCGCGGCAACGCCACGGTCACGAATCGATCCAGGAATTCGTACATCCGCGCCCCGCGCAGAGTGACCATGCAGCCTACGGGAAAGCCCTTGCGGACCTTGAATGTGGCAATGGACGTGCGCGCCTTGGTGACGACCGGCTTCTGACCGGCGATCTTGGTCATGTCGCCGACGGCATTGTCGAGAATCTTCTTGTCCTGGGTCGTCTCGCCGACGCCCATGTTGAGCGTGATCTTCCCGAGCCGCGGAACCTCCATCACCGACTTGTACCCGAACTGCTTCACCAGCTCGGGAACGATGGTGTTCCGGTAGTGCTCGCGCAGCCGGGGCGCCGGTGCCGGGCCGCCAGGCGTCCTGCGTTCCTTGGTCTCGGCTTCGGCCGATTCGGCTTTCTTGCGTGGTTCTTTCTTGCTCGGTTTACTGGTCTTGGTTGCCACGCCTGGCTCCTTACGCGTCCGCTTGCTCGCCGTTCGACTTGAAGACGCGAACATGTCGACCGTCGGGCAACTGCTTGATGCCGACCCGGTCGGCCTTCTTGGTCTGCGGATTGAACAGCGCGACGTTCGAGACGTGAATCGGCATGTCCTTGTCGACGATGCCCCCTTGCATCCCCTTCATGGGATTGGGACGCTGGTGCTTTTTCACGCGGTTCACGCCCTCGACGACCACGTGGGCCTTGTCGACGCAGCGCAGCACGGTTCCACGCTTGCCCTTGTCACGGCCTGCAATCACCATCACATCATCGCCCTTGCGGATCTTGCGCATGCTGGGGCTCCTGTCAGAGAACTTCGGGCGCGAGCGATACGATCTTCATGAACCGCTCCGAGCGCAGTTCGCGCGTCACGGGACCGAAGATGCGCGTGCCGATCGGCTCGAACTTGGGCGTGAGGAGCACGGCCGCGTTCGAATCGAACTTGATCAGTGACCCATCCGGACGACGCACGCCCTTGGCGGTTCGCACGACCACGGCGTGGTGGATCTCGCCTTTCTTGACCCGTCCGCGCGGCGCAGCTTCCTTGACGCTCACCTTGATGATGTCGCCGATGCCGGCGTAGCGCCGCTTCGAGCCGCCCAGGACCTTAATGCACATGACAGCGCGCGCGCCGGTGTTATCGGCGACGTCCAGTACCGTCTGCATCTGAATCATTTTGCCGCTCTCTCCAACTTGTCCCGCCCTGCCCTCGGAGCTGTCGCGCCTCCGGGGCTCGCGGTCAGTCTTGGATCCCGTCCGGGAATTGGGTCTGAAAATCTGGTTCTGAAAATCTGTTTCTGAAAATCGGCCCTGCGCGCCGTACTCAGGGTGTCCAGGCCGAAAAACAGGTGATTATAACGTTACGTGGTGTTCTCTATCAAGCTCCAGCCGCCAGCGCGCCCTCATACCACTTTGGCCCGTTCCACGAGCTTCGCCACCCGCCACGCTTTGGTCTTCGACAAGGGGCGGCACTCTTCGATCGTCACAAGATCACCTTCCTTGCACTCGTTTGCCTCGTCGTGTGCATGGTATTTCTTCGTGCGCGTCACGATCTTTCCATAGAGCGGGTGCGTCACCCAGCGCTCGATCTTCACCGTGACGGTCTTGGTCATCTTGTCGCTCACCACCCGCCCCGTGAGGGTGCGGGTATTCTTTTTCGGCTGTTCCTGCTCGGTCATCACTCGGCCCTCGCCTTTTCGGCCAGCACCGTCCGCACCCGGGCGATGTCGCGCCGGACCCGCTTGATCTGGCTGGTATTCGTCAACTGCTGGGTCGCCTTCTGCATGCGCAGCGAAAACTGCGCCCGCAGGAGATCCGTCAGCTCCTTGTCCAGTTGCGCCTTGTCCTTGGCGCGTAGCTCGCTCGCATTCATGCGATCACCTCGCCTGTCGTCCTCATAACATGTGACGCGCCACGAACACGGTCCGCAGCGGCAGCTTCGAGGCCGCTAGCCTGAACGCCTCGCGCGCAAGCGACTCCTCGACACCGTCCATCTCGTAGAGCACCTTGCCGGGCTGAATCTCGGCCACGAAGTATTCCGGGTTGCCCTTGCCGTTCCCCATGCGCACCTCGGCCGGTTTCCGCGAAACGGGCTTGTCGGGGAAGATGCGGATGAAGATACGTCCTCCCCGCTTCACATGGCGCGTCATCGCGCGCCGGCCGGCCTCGATCTGGCGCGCCGTCAACCTGCCGCGGGTCGTCGCCTTGAGGCCGAACTCGCCGAACGAGACCTTGTTGCCTCGCGTGGCGATGCCCGTGTTGCGCCCCTTCTGCTGCTTGCGGTACTTGGTTCTTGCTGGCTGAAGCATGGGATTGGCCTTTTAGCTCGTTTTCTTCACGACGCGCTTGACCGGAGCCCGGGGCTTCGTCTCGCCGGCAGGCTTGGCGCCTTCACCGGAGGCGGCCGTCTTGCGAGGCGCGCGACGTGCCGCCTTGGGCTTGGCGTCCGCACCGGCCGGTGCGGTGTCGCCCTTGCCATCGTC
>JBAVOG010000943.1:0-3309 GCA_049691875.1 Burkholderiales bacterium
GTCGCCGGAATGCCGGCCGCGAGCGTGCGCGGCGGCACCACCATGTCTGCCTTGACGAAAGCGAGTGCAGCCACGATGGCCGACTCCCCGATCACGGCGTTGTCGTTCACGACCGCATGGATGCCGACCATCGCATTCCGCTCGATGGTCCCGCCGTGGATGACCGCGCCGTGGCCGATGTGGCCATCCTCGCCGATCACCGTGTCGCGGGTGGGAAAGCCGTGGATGATGCAGCAGTCCTGGACGTTCGCGCCGCGCTCGACCACCAGCCGTCCGAAGTCTCCGCGCAGGGAAGCGCATGGCCCGATGTACACGCCGGGCCCGACGATCACGTCGCCGATCAATACCGCGGTTGGATGCACGTACGCGGTAGGATGGACCACCGGCACGACCCCGTCGATCGAGTAGACTTTCACCATGTTTTCACCTGACAGGGACGGCCGTCACGGACGGATTCTATCGCATGCGGCGACGCGCAACGCGCCTCGGATTTCTGCTGATCCTGCCAATCGTGATGGCGCACGCCGCGGCGTTTGACTTGCAAGGCCATCGCGGCGCGCGCGGGCTCGCGCCGGAGAATACGCTGGGCGCATTTGCGCGCGCGCTCGCAATCGGCGTCACGACACTCGAGCTCGACTGCGGCGTGACGCGCGACGGCGTCGTGGTGGTCAGCCACAATCGCGCGCTCGACCCGACCATCACGCGGGGTCCCGACGGCGAGTGGCTCGCGGAGCATCCGCTCATCCACACGCTGGACGTCGCCGCGCTCGCCCGCTTCGACGTGGGTCGCATCCGCCCGGGCACCGACTACGCGCGGCGATTTTCCGCGCAGCAGGGAATCGACGGTGCGCGGATCCCGCGACTCGCAGAGGTGTTCGAGCTCGCGCGACGCGCGGGCAACCGGAGCGTGCGATTCAATATCGAGACGAAGATCGACCCGACCCGACCGGAAGATACCGTCGGCCCGGAAGCTTTCGCGCGCGGCGTGATAGCGCTCGCCCGCGAACACGGCGTGGCGCATCGGACCACCATCCAATCGTTCGACTGGCGCACGCTCCAGATCGTGCAAGCCGAGGCGCCGGAGATCGCCACCGTCTATCTCACGATCCAGCAGTCCGGCGAGGACAACGTCCGTGCCGGTGCAGACGGCTCGCCCTGGACGGCCGGTATGCGCTATCGCGACCATGGATCCGTGCCCCGCATGGTGAAGTCGGCCGGGGGGCCGGTCTGGTCGCCATTCCACGGCGACTTGACGCCCGCCCTGCTGACCGAAGCGCACCAGCTCGGGCTGAAAGTGATCCCGTGGACGATCAACGATCGCGCCACGATGGATGCCTTGATCGACCTGGGCGTGGACGGCATCATCTCGGACTATCCGGACCGGCTGCGCGAAGCGGCGCGCGAGAAGGGCCTCGCGCTTCCGGCCCCGACACCGGTCGATCCCTAGACCGCCGGACCCCTGGACCCTACGCGCTGCTGCGTCCGGTTTTCGCGTCTGCATGGTCAATCGCAAACCTCGCGATCGCCATGCATCGTCCAGGTGCCCACGCGCGCATTACGGGCAAGGAGGATGAATCGAGGGACTGGCTAGCCGATGTTGCGGGGCGCAGGCTGGCGGGGTTTCTCGCCCGGCAAGTCCCGCAATCCACCCAGGTGGCGACCGCCACCCACGAGCAGCTCGCCGCGGCGCTGCGACCCGGCGACGTGTTGCTCGTCGAGGGCAACACGCGCATCAGCGTCGCGATCAAGTGCCTCACCCAATCCACGTGGTCGCACGCCACGCTGTACGTCGGAGCTGCGCTTCCGAAACGCGCGGCGAGGGCGCTAGCATGCGTGCTGGTCGAGGCCGAGACTGCTATGCGGAGATCTACCGGATCCGCCACCACAGCTGCGGCGGCATCGGACCGATCCGCCGGATGACGCTCCCGCGAACTTTCAGCGTGCCGCGACGCCCTGCACCAGGCCGACCAGTGCAACGACCGCCTGGGTAAAGCATTCGGCAGGCGCGCGCGTCAGGCCGGCGCCTACCTGGCCCACGCCCGGCTCCCGGTGCGCGATCCCGGTGTTGATCGCGGGGCAGATTCCCGTGTCCACGACCTTGCGGACGTCGATCCCTGCCGGCGTGCCGGCGAAGTTGAGCTGCGGCAGCGTGAAGGCAGTGTTGCGGCCAAGAGTGATGTTCATCATCTCCATCGTGTTCGCGAGCGCCAGCTCGGGAGTACCGCCCACGAACTGAACGATGGCGGGTGCCGCTGCCATTGCGAACCCGCCGATCCCCGCGGTCTCGGTGATCGCGCTGTCACCGATGTCGCGCGCCGCGTCGGCGCGCGTGTATCCCGAAAAATAGAGCCCGTCCACCACCGGTGCAGGCGCCGTGAACCACGTGTCGCCCGTCCCGCTCACCCGGATGCCGAACTCGACCCCGTTGCGCGCCATGGCCGTGACCATGCTGCTTCCCGGCACGCCGCGCGCAGCATCGAGCATGCTCTTGCAGGCTGCCATGCTCACGTTGAGGAAGAAGAAATCGTTGCCGACCACGAACTCCAGGGCGTCCGCCGCCTCCCGTGCGGAGATGCCGGCCTTGAGCACGCCGAGCACGAGCTGCTTCATGAGCAGACCGCTCGCCGCGGTGTTGCGATTGTGCATCTCGTCGCCCATGTGCAGCGCGCGCGCCATGAGAGGTTTGAGCTCGATCGGTCCAATCGCCTGCAGGGCCGCCGACAGGACAGGCGCGAGGCGCTCGGCCATCCAGCGCAGCCGATCGAGAACTTCGGGACTGTTCGCGCCGTAGCGCAGAACCTTCCCGAGCCCCTCGTTGAGATTGCTGTAAGTCACGTTGCCGTGACGCGCGTTCCGCACGATCCAGACCGGCATGGAGGGACTGATCACGCCCGCCATCGGTCCGACAGCTCCATGGTGATGACACGGCGCAAACCGGATCTCGCCGCGATCAGCCAGTGCACGCGCCCCGTCCGCGTCGCGCGCCCAGCCTTCCAGCAACGCCGCGCCGATCACGGCACCTTGCATCGGCCCGCACATCGTCTCCCATGCGACGGGTGGCCCCGAATGCAGCAGCGTGCGACTGCCCATGCCGCGAATGACCTCATGTGCGACGCCGATGCCTTCCAGTACCGGCTCGGCGTCGGAGTAAGCGGTGAATGCTTGCCGATTCGCGTCCTCGACAACGGGATTGCCGACGAGGTTCGCTAGCGCGCGATTGACCTGCGCATCCCCGCCCGCCGGGGGAGACCATCGAACGCGCGTCACCGCGGCGCCCGCCGCCGAAATCGGGTCGGCAAATGCGTCGAT
>JBAVOG010000944.1:0-3507 GCA_049691875.1 Burkholderiales bacterium
GCGCGAGACCCAGCGCGCCGGCCGCGAGCGTCGCCGCCAGCGCGGCCACCCAGAAATTCCAGCCATAGGTCTTGATCAGGATCGTGGAAGCGTATGCGCCGATCCCGAAGAACGCCGAATTGCCGAGGTTGAGCTGTCCGGTGTAACCGACCACCAGGTTGAGAGACATCGCGAGCAGCACGTTCATCGCGCACAGCACCAGGATTCCGCGCCAGTACGGCGTGCCCAGCAGCCAGGGCGCCGCCGCGATCGCCAGGATCGCCACTGCGAAGGCGATGCGCCGCGCGGTCAAACGTTTTCCTCCTTGCGCTCGGCGACGAGGCCGGTCGGACGGACCACCAGCATCGCCAGCAGCATCACGAAGACCACCAGGTCGATCAATCCCGAGCCGAGGTACTGCACCGTGAACGCCTCGATGATCCCGACCATCAGGCCGGCGATGATCGTGCCGGCCATGTTGCCGAAACCTCCGATGATGACGATTGCGAAGGCTTTGACGATCAACGTCGCTCCGGTGAACGGAGTGAGCACCACGACCGGGCCGAGCAGCGCGCCGGCCACTCCGGCGAGCGCCGAAGCGATGACAATGGTGAGGGCGATCACCAGGTTGGGGTTGATTCCCATCAGGCCCGCGGTTTCGCGGTCTTGCGCCACTGCGCGCAGGGCCTTCCCGAGAAACGTGAAACGCATGAAGGCATAGAGCGCGGCGATCGCAGTCACCGAGACTGCGACCACCAGCACGCTCTGCGCGCTGAAGAAGATCCGACCGATGCGGATGGTCTCGCGCGCCAGCGGCGAGTCGAACTGATACGGTATCGGCCCGAACAACGCGAGCTGGCCGTTCTCGAGCAACACCGACACACCGATGGTGGCGATGAGCGGGCGTAGCTCGTCGGCGCCGCGGCGTCGTAGCGGTGCGAACACCGCGGCGTTGATCAACAGACCGAGCAAGGCCCCCGCACCGAGCGCCGCGACCAGCGACAGCAGGTAGCCGCCGGTGTCCGGCAAACCGAGCGTCCTCGTGGCGAAACGCGTCGCCGCGAAGAAGGCGGTGAAGGCGCCGACGGTGACGAAGTCGGCGTGCGCGAAATTGATCTGGTTCAGCACCCCGTAGATCAGGGTGAGCCCCAGCGCCACCATCACATAAAGACAGCCTAGGTAGACCCCGTTGACCGACTGCTGGACAATCAGCGCCAAGAGATCCGGCACGGGATGTCCGATCCGGCTAGCGCCAGCTTATCCCTTTCCAGGACAGGTCCTTCTGCGTCTCGACGAAGTGGACAACCGAGAGGTCGGAGTTCTGTCCCTTGGCGTCGAATGTGATCTTGCCTGTCGTCACCTCGAAGTCTTTCAGCTTGCGGAACTGATCGCGGATTCCGTCCGAGTCCTTGGCGCCGCGCCGGACCGCCTCGGCGATAAGCAGGATGGTGTCGTAGCCGTGCGCGTTGATGTGCGTCGGCGTCTTGTCGGCGCCGTACTTCGCCTGAAACGCCTTGACGAAGTCCTGCACCATCTTGCGCTGCTCCGTGGGGTCGAACTGCACGATGCGCACGTAACCGACGGCGGCCTCGCCGGCCTTCTGGTCGAAGCCCCAAGGCAGCCAGATCGAGCCGATCTGCACACCGCTGCCGCCACCGCCCTTGACCACCTTCGCCTGCGCGAGCGCCTGCGCCAGCCTTACCTGCTGACCCTCGAGTGCAAATGTCGGCAGCACATCGACCTTGCCGAGCGAGGCAATGCGCGTCGCGATGGCGGTAAAGTCGTTCACATCGCGGCCGAAATCGATCTTCGCCAGCACCTTTCCGCCCATCTTGACGAACGGCTTCTCGAAGCCGTCGGCATTGTCGATTCCGGCATTGGTCTTCTCATGAAGGATCACCGCAGTGCGCGCCCCGAGCGTGTCGTACGCCACTTTCGCAAGCGGTAGGCTCTGCTGCTCGGCGTTCGGGAAAATGCGGAATACGTACTTGTAGCCCGATTCGGTGAGCTTCATGGTCACCGAACCGGCATTGAGCTGCACCACCTGGGCCTGCTCGAGAATCGGCGCAATCGCGAGCGACGCGTCGGAGCACTCCTCGCCGACCACGATCTGCGGCTTGAACTGTTCGAGTATGCGCTTCACCGTGTTGGTAGCCTGCAGCGGGCTGCACGCCGAATCCTCGTACTTGACTTCGAGCCGATAGCCGTTGAGGTCGGTCTTTGCCACCTGCTCGAGCGCCAGATCGATCCCCTGCTTGTCCATCACGCCGAAATACGAAGCGGGGCCCGAGATGGGCATCAATACGCCGATCCGGATGACCTTGTCCTGAGCTTGCGCGGCAACCGGCACGGCCGCGAGCAGGGTAAAGATTGCGAGCGCCGCGACCGATCTGAATGCGTAATTCATGGGACCTCCTCACCTAGTGGACACGTGGCCGGGTGACTGTACACAATCGCATGCCGTTCCGACAAGCTACTTTCGCGAGGCAACCCTTTCTCGGTGATGTTGCCTCGCCGCCGCGGAAAATTGCCGGTCTTATGTATTGCTCACGATGCGAGTGATCGACTCACGCTCTCCGCCACGCCGAGAAGCAGGGTGTCACGGCCGTGCGCTGCCACGAGCTGGGCACCCGAGGGGAGCCCCTTCTTCGTGGTCCCTGCGGGGATGCTGACTGCGGGCAGCCCGGCAATGCTTGCGAGCGCGGTAAGGTCCGCCTGACTCGCCGGGATGTCAGCGCCGAAGGAAAATGCGACCTGGGGAGTCGTTGGCAGCAGCACCACGTCGCAATTCGATAGCCATTCCAGAATTGCGCCGCGCGCCCGCCCGATCTGGGTCGAGGCGCGCTCGATTCGCTCCACGCCCGCGCTTCGACCGAACTCGAGTGCGCGACGAAGTGCCGGCGAGATCGCCGACCTCGGGTCGTCGAGCAATACCGAATGCACCCGCGCGCCTTCTACTTCGATGAGCAGGAATGCCGCGCGACGCGCGCTCGTCCAGTCGAACGCACCGACATCGATCTCGACGATTCGGTGCCCCGCGCGCTCGAGCGCGTTGGCTGTTGCCTCGACGGCCGCCAGAATCGGGCCAGGCACTATGGTCTGCAAGCCTCGCAGCACGCCGACCCGTGCCGTAGTCGCCAGAGCGATGGGAGCCAGATCGAACAACGCCCCCGCAACGCAGGCGGCGTCGGCAACAGATCGGGCAAGCACGCCGACCCGGTCGAGCGAAGGCGCCAGCGGCAATACGCCAGCCGAGTCGATCGCCCCGGCGCTTGGGACCAATCCGACAATGCCACAGTACGACGCGGGGATGCGCACCGATCCGAGTGTGTCGGTGCCGAGTGCCGCAGCGCAAAGGCCGGCGGCGACCGCGGCGGCGGAACCGCTGCTCGACCCGCCGGCAGTATGGCCATGTGCGCGGGGATTGTGAGCGCGACCGAAGACGGAATTGTCGCCCAGCGCGCCGAGCGCAGCCTCGTCCATCAGGGTCTTTCCGAGAAAGACGGCGCCCCGTTCCCGCAGGCGCGC
>JBAVOG010000945.1:0-4771 GCA_049691875.1 Burkholderiales bacterium
AGGCGGAAACTCCGGGCCATCACCAGCGAACCACCGGGTTCGCTGCCTGAGTGCACCGCCCCCGCCGCCTTGGTGACGTCCGACCCGGGGTGGGAGAGAGAATCGCCAAGCAAGCGCCCGCCCTGGAACGTTTGAAGAACGCTCCGCCTAGCAATCGCACTTTCGAAATGGTACCCGGCCAGCACTCCAGCAAGCCATTGAGAAGATTGAAATCACAAGCTGGGTACTAAAATGACGCAGTACCCAGCCTACGGAGAAACGGGCCGAACAGAGAACGAAAACGGTCTTGGTGCAGTGACGGCGGTACCCAGGTCCCGACACAAGCCCCTTTGAAACAACGTGTTTTTCTGGCGGCCCGATCGGTGGAGAGAACTTCCCGGTTGGTGCGGCTGGCGGAGGGATGGGAACTGGGTTCGAACCTTCTCTGTGCGCCGGGAGACCGGCAGGTGGCTGCAGATGCAAGTTCTGTACGTTGAAGATCTAGCCAATCACGACGACCCCGAGTCATGCGTCTGCATCCGCAAGGATGCAGGCGAAGCGTTGACAGGGGAACATGCGGGCAGAGTATTGAGCCGCGAAAAGTTTACGGTCCAGGGCGCCGACGCTGTGGAGAAAAGCGGAAGGCAACACGGGACGGCGCGTCATGGCGAGTGCCGTCCTGGCCCTGCGTGGTCTGAGACCTCTCGCACGCGTGGAAGCCACCTGCAAGGGAACCGGGAGATCCTCTGGCCGGCCGTTCGGGAAAGTCCGTCCCGGGCGGTCCGCATCGACAAGGTCGTACCCGTAATCCGATGATGTACGACCAGGGGAAGTCGGGTTCGCCCATAGTACCGATGAAGTCGCCGAACAACGCCGCGCCCGCGGCCGCGGAGGCGATGGAGGGAAGGGGCGGGGCCAAGGGCAATGCGGTCCGGGGCAGCACGTGCCAGACGCAGAGCTGGGAAAGCGTATCCCCCGCACTGGACCGCATACGTGAGACCGCAAAACGGGACAAGCGTGTCCGTTTCACGGCACTCCTTCACCATGTAACCGTCGACCTGCTCCGCTGGTCGTTCTACCAGTTGCAACGGCGAGCGGCCGCCGGCATCGACGGCGTCACCTGGGACCAGTACGAAACGGGCCTCGAGGGCAACCTCGCGGACCTGTACGGACGCGTACAACGGGGTGCCTATCGGGCGAAGCCGTCGCGGCGTCAGTATATCCCCAAGCCCGACGGCCGGCAGCGGCCGCTGGGCATCGCCGCGCTGGAGGACAAGATCGTCCAGCGGGCGGTGGTGGAAATCCTGAACGCCATCTACGAGACGGACTTCCTCGGCTTCTCCTATGGGTTCCGGCCGGGGCGCAGCCAGCATCGAGCGCTGGATGCGCTGGCGACCGCGATTTATCGGAAGAAGGTGAACTGGATACTGGATGCCGACATCCGGGCGTTCTTCGACTCGGTCAGCTGGGAATGGCTGGTCCGGTTCCTGGAACACCGGATCGCGGACAGGCGGCTCGTGCGCCTGATCGGCAAGTGGCTGAAGGCAGGCGTGCTGGAAGACGGGCGCCTGCTGGAGGTCGAACGGGGCACGCCACAGGGCGCGGTGATCTCACCGGTCCTGGCGAACATCTATCTGCACTACGTCTACGACCTGTGGGTCCAGCAGTGGCGGCGGCGACATGCCGGCGGCGAGGTGATCGTCGTCCGCTATGCCGACGACACCGTGGTGGGCTTCCAGCACCGCTCGGAGGCCGAGCGATTTCTGGACGAGCTTCGGCAGCGTTTGCAGAAGTTCGGGCTGGAGTTGCATCCGCAGAAGACCCGGATCATCGAATTCGGGCGACACGCGGCGCGCAAGCGCAAGGCCCGCGACCTCGGCAAGCCGGAAACCTTCGCCTTTCTCGGCTTCACGCACATCTGTGGAACGAGCAGGCGAGGGACCTTCCTCATCCTGCGGCACACCGTTCGTGAACGGCTGCGGGACAAGCTCCGGCAGGTCAAGGAGATGATAAGGCGGATGATGCACCGGCCGATCGCGGAGCAGGGGCTGTACCTGAAGCGGGTGGTGAACGGCTTCCTCAATTACTTCGCCGTTCCCACCAACAGCCGGGCGATCAACTCGTTCTATCGCCATGTCGGCTGGTACTGGTGCCGCGCGCTCCGGCGGCGGGGCCAGATCAGCCGGTTGACCTGGCAGCGGATGAAACGACTGACCGACCTCTGGCTGCCGCCCGCGCGCCTTCGGCATCCACTCCCCGATGTGCGGTTCAGCGTCATGACCCAAGGCAGGAGCCCGGTGCGGTAGTTCCGCTCGCCGGGATCTGAGCGGGGGGCGGCGAGCAATCGCCGTCCCTTGTACGTTACCGGCAGTTCGGCGGGTGATCCTATCCGCAGGATGGCGAGGAGAGCGGTGAGCGTGTGTCGTCCCTCCGGCTGAACAGCCCGTGCGGTAGATTTGGCCCCGTTCTCCCAGCTCCGCTGTTCAGGCTGGACGGTATCCTGGGACACGCTTTCGCGCGATCCTGTGTACAAGGTCGATCGATGCGGAGCGCTTGTTTTTGAGATGAGAGCAGGAGAGCGCGACGATGACGGACGCCGTATTGGGCATCGACGTTTCCAAGAAGACTCTCGACACCAGCATCAGGGTCGGCGGGAAGCTTTGCTCCAGGAGGTTTGCGAATTCCCCCGACGGCTGGCGCCAGTTGATTTGCTGGCTCAGCGCGCAAAAGATCCGACGCCTTCATGCCTGCCTGGAGGCAACGGGGCGTTATAGCCTTGGTGTTGCCCTCGCGCTGCACCAGGCCGGTCACGTCGTCAGCATCGTCAATCCTGCCCAGATCCGAGACTTTACGCGCACCAAGCTGGGGCGCAACAAGACCGACGGGGTCGATGCGGCGCACGTCCGCGAATACGCCGAATTGTTCAAGCCGCTGCCCTGGACCCCGCCCTCGCCGGCTCTGCGGCGGCTGAGCGAGCTGCAAACGATCCGTTCCGGCCTCGTCGCCGGCCTTACGGAATGGAAGAACCGCAATGGCAGCGGCATCGTCGACGAAACAGCTCGGTCGCTGGCCGAGGCGACCATCCTCCACTTCACCACCCAGCTCCAGGCGATTGACCGCGCGATCACAGAGACCATCGAGGGCGATCCTGGTCTGCGCGGCAAATGGAAACTGTTGCTCAGCATCAGCGGTGTCGGCGAGATCTTGGCCGGAATCCTGCTCGCCGAGTTGCCGGGGCCCGACGTGCTCCGCTCCAGCGCCGAGGTGGTCGCCTACGCCGGCCTGAACCCGCGGCGGCACCAGTCGGGAACATCGGTCGACCGGCCAACACGGATCTCCAAGGTCGGCAACGCCGTGCTTCGTGCCGCGCTGTTCATGCCGGCCATGTCGGCAATGCGCCACAACCCAGTGGTCGCCGCATTGACCGCCCGACTGAAGAGCCAGGGGCGCCTCAAAGGCAAACAGATCGTAGTGGCCGCAATGCGCAAGCTCTTGGTGCTCTGCTTCGGCGTGCTGAAGAGCGGCAAGCGGTTCGATCCGGCAATCGCGACGGCGGCTTGAGCCGGCGCTCCGCGCCACCCCTTCCAACATGCTTGTCGCTGGCGATCGGATGTTCCTCGTTGCTGCCACCGCACAGGATTTTTCCCTTGCGTCGAAACACGGTATCTACCGCGAGAACGAACCCCGAATCCTCGCCGGTTCGGTCGGCGAGTCTGGGATATCGTCAGCCGCCGGGCCGGACAGTTGCGTCTTGCACCTAACGGCACGGGCGTTCTGGGCCTCGATCTCGGCGTGCTGCTCTCTCTCGGCATGGCTCTCGGCTACGAGCCCGGGGCACTGGCCGATCTTCTGCCGGCTGCGGAAGCGGGCGCCGTCGCCGCTCTCAATCGACGCCTTGCGGAGGCTTTGACATGACGACGGATGGTTCCAAGCAATCATGGGACCATGGGACGGCAAGCGAATGACGCCCGTTCATGACGTCACCTACGGCCGCCCCTTGTCGGCCTACGGCACCGACTGCCCACCCGAGCGGGTGGCCGCCTGTGCCGAGGAGATGGAGTGCTCGGCGCATCGGATCGCTAAGAGGATGCTGCTGACGCTCTTCGCCGTGGACATCGACGATCCCGAGAGCGTCGAGGAATTCCAGAACCGCCGCCGGCGCGACGCCGACCTGCACCGGCTGATCGAGAAGGCGATGACCGGCACTCTGTGGACCGTCGCCAAAATGACGGCCGCCATCCTGCTCGCGCTGGCGGCGCTGCACCTGAAGGAGATCATGGCGTGGTTCGGGAAGCCGTAATGCCCGTGCCGCAGGTGGCAGCGATCCGGATGTGAGACGGGGAAAGCTGACGCTTTCCCCGCCACGTATGGAATGAGATCAGCTCACGCGATCTTAATCGTCATCGGCTTCGCCTCTTCCGCCTTTGGCAGCGTCAGGGTCAATACGCCGTCCTGGACTTCGGCGGAGATCTTCCCCTGGTCGATCGTACGCGACAGGCTGAACTTCCGCGTGTAGTGACCGACGTTGTACTCGGTATAGACAGGCTGCATTTCGCCGTAATCGGAGAAGTCGATGCGGGCTTCGACGCTCAAAACACCCTCATGGACCGTTATGTCGATGTTTTCCTTCTCAACCCCCGGCATCTCCATGACGACCGTCAATGCGTCGTCCGTCTCATGGATATCGGTGTAGGGAACGTAGTAGCTGGAGGGAACGGTCTTCTCCTCCTTCTCGATCAGTTCCTTCTTTTCCTGAACCTTGAGTGATTTGGATTCGGTTTCAGCCATGGCT
>JBAVOG010000946.1:0-15633 GCA_049691875.1 Burkholderiales bacterium
TGCTCGACCAGTCGCGGATCAAGGACCTCCGCACCGGTCTCGAGATCGGCAACATCCAGGCCGTCCTGGACGGCGACCTGGACCAGTTCATCGCCGCCAGCCTGAAGCAGGGCGTAGGGGCCGCCACGGCGGCGGCGCGGGAGTAAGCGGATGGCTGACGATCCGAAGGCGCCCCAGGACGAGAACCAGATCGTTGCAGAGCGGCGCGCCAAGCTTTCCGCTCTCCGCAAGCAGGGAAATCCTTTCCCCAACGATTTCCGGCGCACGCATCTCGCCGCCGACCTGCACCACGCGTACGGCGGAATGCCCAAGGACGAGTTGGACGGACACGCGATTCGCGTGGCAGTGGCCGGCCGGATGATGCTGAAGCGCGTCATGGGCAAGGTGAGCTTCGCCACGCTTCAGGACATGAGCGGGCGCCTGCAGATCTACGTGTCGAACGACGTGACCGGCGCCGACGCGCACGAGGCGTTCAAGCATTGGGACCGGGGCGATATTCTCGGAGTCGAGGGAACGCTCTTCAAGACGCGCGCGGGAGAGCTGACGGTGAATGTCTCCTCGATCCGCCTCCTCTCGAAGGCACTCCGGCCGCTGCCCGAGAAATTCCACGGTCTCACGGACCAGGAGAGCCGCTACCGGCAGCGCTACGTCGACCTGATCATGGGCGAGGAGACACGGAGCACCTTCATCCTGCGTAGCCGGATCATCCAGGAAATCCGCGCGTTCATGATCGACAAGGGCTACCTGGAGGTCGAGACGCCGATGATGCAACCGATCCCCGGCGGTGCGGCGGCGCGGCCTTTCGTCACCCACCACAATGCGCTCGACATGCGTCTCTACCTGCGGATCGCGCCCGAGCTCTACCTCAAGCGGTTGGTGGTCGGCGGATTCGAGAAGGTCTTCGAGATCAACCGGAATTTCCGGAACGAGGGCATCTCGACCAAGCACAATCCCGAGTTCACGATGATGGAGTTCTACGAGGCCTACCGCGACTATCGCTACCTCATGGAGTTCACGGAGGAGCTGTTGCGGACTGTCGCGCAGAACGTGTGCGGCACGCTGCAGCTGCCGTACGGCGACCACGTCGTCGACCTCGCCGGGCCATTCGACCGGCTGACCGTCATCGAGGCGATCCGCAAGTTCCATCCGCACTTCACGGCCGCCGACCTCCTGGATCGCAACGTCCTCGAACGGGAGATTCGCAAAGCGGGCGCCGAACCCGCAAAGCGGGCGGGACTCGGGACACTTCAGCTGCAGTTGTTCGAGGTGACGACCGAGCAGATGCTGATCCAGCCCACGTACATCGTGGAGTATCCCGCAGAGGTCTCGCCGCTCGCCCGGCGCAGCGATTCCGATTCCGAGGTGACGGACCGGTTCGAGCTCTACGTGGCCGGCCGCGAGGTGGCCAATGGATTCTCCGAGCTGAACGACCCCGAGGACCAGGCGGCCCGCTTCGAAGAGCAGGCGCGCGCGCGCACGGCCGGCGACGAGGAAGCCATGTACAAGGACGCGGATTACGTCCGCGCGCTCGAGTACGGCCTGCCACCGACTGCTGGTGAGGGAATCGGCATCGACCGGCTGGTGATGCTCTTCACCAACAGTCCGAGCATCCGGGACGTGATCCTGTTCCCGCACATGCGTCCTGAGGCGTGACGCCCCGGGACGGAGCTGCGCTACCATTCGGGCGTGAGCGACACGGCTGCCGCGGGCGGCCGGTCGGGAAGCGAAAGGGAGAGACGATGCGAGGATCGATCCAGCGGACCGCCCGCGTGGCGGGAATTGCCGGCCTGTCACTGGTGCTCGGCGCCTGCGCAGCGGGCGCCTTCTACTATGACGCCAGCGAAAGCAATCTCATCCGCGGCAACTACGCCGCGGCCGACACCCTGATCGCAAGCGGAAAATTGCCTGCCACCGGCGGACCGGTGCTGGTTGCCGCGGTGGTGGACATCGATCAGCTCGAGAGCTCGTCCACGCTCGGTCGTCTCATCTCCGAGCACGTGGCGTCCCGCCTCGCACAGAAGGGCTACACAGTGACTGAGCTCAAGATGCGCGAGTCGGTCTACATGCGCACGCCCGAGGGTGAGCTCATGCTCTCGCGCGGAGTGCGCGCAATCTCCGCCAAGCATGGCGCGCAGGCGATTGCGGTGGGCACGTATGCGCGGGACACCTCGGGCGGCCGCAACGGACTGGTGTTCGTCAGCTTGAAGCTCGTGCGCACCACCGACAACACGATCGTCGGTGCATCGGACTACGCCCTGGTTCTGGCGCAGGGAGGCTACGGGCTGCTGCGCACCGCGTCGCAGTAGGCAGGAATGCCTGGCGCCGCGCTCGGGTGCGCGGCGCCAGCGCATCGACAATACGGCACTTCCGGGCGCCCATCAGCCCCACAACGTGAGGCAATTCACGCTTCCGCGCGGGCGCTGGCCCGTTTCTCGCTGCATGTCCGACCGGGAACTTCATAACCGGTTCGAACATGCGACCAAGCAACCATAGCGGTACCGCAGCATCTCAACAGCCCGCCCTGGCACTTCGGCCAGCGTCGGAGGATTGACGTGGCCGTGAGGGATACGACGGTCACCCGTGTCAGCGGACGCCGTGCGCTGGCGGCGGGAGGATTCCGTGCGCTCGAGGCCGAGGTGCACTTGCACTGCGGCGCGTCGGGGCGGGCCATCGTGCCCGCGATCGCCTCCGCATTGGGACGAACGGCAGCCTCGGGCATCCGGGAGATCACCACGCTCGTCGATCCGGCGCTGCAAGGGCTCGATGCACGCAGCCGTGAGGACGTCGATGTCAGCCTGCTCCGACTGAATACCTACTCCCCCATGCGCGTCGGCACGGACGTCCTCGCCGCCTGCTCGATCGCAGCGCTGCGCGCGGCGGCCGACTCGGCGGGCCAGCCTCTCTACCGTTATCTTCAGCCGGAAGCGTCGCGGGTTCCGCTCCCTGTCGTTGCGACCCTTCATGCAAGCGATCCCGCTGCGGTCTTCCGTCGGCTCGCCGTCATTCCCGCCTGCGCAACCGGTGCAGAGGAGGCGCTCGACGCCTGCGCGGCGGTTCATACAGCGGCGGTCGAGCTTGCGCCCGCGCTGCGCGCGGGTACGCCGGCATTCGCCGACGATGAACGCGGACTCGAGCTGCTGATCACGGCGATAGAGCGTGCCGGATTCGTGCCGGGCGAGGAGATTGCCGTCGCCGCCGAGTTGCAGGCAGCGCGTCTGTACCGGAACGGCCGGTATCGCGGTCCGGGCGGGGTGCCGCTCGACAGCGATGCCTGGTGCGAGCTTCTCGCCGACTGGGTTGCGCGCTTTCCGATCGCGATTCTCGAAGACCCGTTCGCCGCCGCCGACCGCGCCGGCCAGCAGCGGTTCGTGCGCGCGTTCGGTAGCCTGGTGCGGGTAGGCGGACATGAGCTGCTCGCTTGCGATGCGACGCGTGTCGCCGATGCGGCGGCTGCAAGCTTGTGCGGCGCCATCATCGCCGCCCCCGAGGAAGTGGGAACGATGAGCGAGCTGTTCGCGGCGTTCGAAGCCGCGCGCGCGGCGGGATGGGACACGGCAATCGCTGCCGACGGGGAAGGCGGCGACGACGCCGCCGCAATTCACCTGGCGGTGGGATGGAACGCCAGCCTGCTCAAGCTCGGCTCGATCGCCGATCCGGGCAGCGTGGCGCGCTGGAACGAGCTCCTGCGGATCGAAGCGGGTCTGCGGCCGACTTACGCGTTCGCGCACGCCCAGGCGGCGGCGCGGATGGTGCATTGATTTCCGCCACGAAGTCAGGCTTTGCGCGGCATCGAGTACGAAAGGATACGAACAGGAGGGAACCGGCTGGTTCCCTCAGAAGCAAGAGCGGAAGGATACGAACAGGAGGGAACCGGCTGGTTCCCTCCCGTTACCCTCCTTCCCGCTGAGAGCTGTCCGCGGAGAGGTGGGTGTGGTTTCTTTGTTTTTCCCCTCCTTTCCAAGGAGGGGTGGCTGCGAAGCAGACTGGGTGGTTCAGCAGATCTGCAACCCGCATAAGTGATTCGCGCGGCGCGTCCGATATAATCCTCGCCCGTGCCGCACGTGCATTTCGCCGCTGCGGGGCATTCCCTCCGGTCGCCGATGTCCGCCCCCTCCCCAGGCTCGCAGCACGTGCTGCGAGGCATCCTGCTCATCGTCGCGGCAGTGTCTACGTTCGCGGTGATGGACACCACCGCCAAGTATCTGTCGCGCACCTATCCGGTGCCCGCTGTGGTGTGGGCGCGCTATTTCGTCCAGGCGATTTTCATGCTCGTCGTGCTCGGTCCGCGGCTCAAGCTCGACCTGCTCCGTACCCGTCGTCCTTGCCTGCAGATCTTGCGGGGAATCACGCTGGCGCTCGCGACGGCGCTCTTCTTTTCGGCGCTTTCGCTCATGCCGATCGCCGAGGCCTCCGCCATCACCTTCGTCTCTCCGCTGCTTCTCACTGCGCTGTCCGTACTGCTGCTTCGCGAACGTGTGCCGCCGGTTGCCTGGGTCGCCGTGGCGGCGGGCTTCGTGGGCGTGCTCATCATCATTCGCCCCGGCGGCGCGGTGTTCAGCTTTGCCGCGGTGCTGCCGCTCATGACCGCGTGCTGCTTCGCTGGCTACCAGATCATGACGCGCCAGCTCGCAGGCGTCGACTCGAGCTTCACCACGCTCTTCTATGCGGCGCTGGTGGGAACCGTGCTGACCAGCCTCGTCGTGCCCTTCTTCTGGCATCCGCCCGAGACCGTCCTGCATGGCCTCCTATTCCTGATGCTGGGTGTGCTCGGCGCCGTGGGGCACTTCGTGCTGATCCGCGCATTCCACCACGCACCGGCATCCGTGCTCGCGCCGTTCGTGTACAGCCAGCTCGTAGCGGTGCTGCTGCTCGGCTATGCCGTCTTCGGCGAGTTTCCGGACCGGTGGTCGCTCGTGGGCATGGCGATCATCGTCGCGAGCGGCGTGTTCATCGCGCTGCGCGCGGGACGCTAGCGCCGCGGTCCGGCGCACGGATTGCCGTGCGCCCGGCCGGCGGCACTCGTTATCGAAGGATCAAACGCGCTCGAAGATTGCTGCGATCCCCTGCCCGCCGCCAATGCACATCGTCACCAGCGCGTAGCGCTTGTCGATCCGGGCGAGCTCGTACAGTGCCTTGACGGTGAGAATCGCGCCGGTCGCACCGACCGGATGCCCCAGTGCAACCGCACCGCCATTCGGATTGACGCGCGCCGGGTCCAGTCCCAGATCGCGTGTGACGGCCATCGCCTGGACCGCAAATGCCTCGTTCGATTCGATGACGTGCATGTCGGAGGGCTTCAGGCCCGCCTTCTCGAATACGCGCTTGACGGCCGGAATCGGGCCGAGCCCCATGACCTCCGGATCGACGCCCGCGTGGGCGTAGGCCACCAGTCGCGCGATCGGCTTCAGACCCTGCTTTTCAGCCGCCGACCGCTCCATCAGCACAACTGCCGCGGCGCCATCGTTGATGCCCGATGCACTACCCGCCGTGACGGTGCCTTCCTTCTTGAAAGCCGGCTTGAGCTTCGCCATGTCCTCGAGCTTGGCGCCTCTGCGCACGTGCTCGTCGGTGTCGAAGGTCACGGTTCCCTTCCGCCCCTTGATCTCCACCGGAACGATCTGAGTCTTGAAGCGGCCCGCCTCGATCGCGGCCTCCGCACGGCGGTGGCTTTCCAGTGCGAAAGCGTCCTGCTCGTCCCGACCGATACCGTATTTGGCGGCGATGTTCTCGGCCGTGACGCCCATATGGCCGTGGCCGAACGGGTCGTGCAACGCGGCGGTCATCGCATCGAGCACAGCCGCGTCGCCCATGCGCTGGCCCCAGCGGGCAGCCGGCAGAAAATACGCGGCGCGGCTCATGCTCTCCGCACCCCCGCCCACGGCCACGTCGCAGTCGCCGAGCATGATGTGCTGGGCTGCCGACACAATTGCCTGCAAGCCGCTACCGCACAGGCGATTGACCGTCAGGCAGGGCGTCCCGACCGGCAGGCCTGCGTCCACGGCGGCCACGCGCGAGATGTACATGTCGCGCGCCTCACCGTGGATCACGTTGCCGACCACCGCGTGCCCGACGGACGCCGGGTCGATTTTCGCGCGCGCGACCGCCTCGCGAATTGTCAGGGCACCGAGCTGTGTCGGCGGAACGTCCTTCAATGCGCCGCCGTAATCGCCGATTGCGGTCCGCGCTCCCGAGAGCACTACGACTTCACGAGCCATGATTGCCTCCTGCGTTCGCGCTGCATGCCGACGGCACCCAGCGGTTTTTCCTCTCCGACACTGTGGAGAGGAGTGATTCGGCACGACCCCGCTTGCGCTCGAGTCGCGTTGTTCGTCAATCCGTTCCCATCAGCTCCCGCTTGCGCGTCGACGCACGGGCCGGAGACCCGTAAAGGTCGTGCGCGTCGGCCCGGACGATCCGCACGTCCAGCCAGTCCCCCGGCTTCGTCCTCCCTGGGCGATCGACGTACACGACCCCATCGATGTCCGGTGCGTCCGCCGTCGAGCGTCCGATCGCGCGCCCCTGCCCGACCTCATCCACGAGCACTCGCACCGTCTTCCCTACTCTGCGGGCGAGGCGTCGTGCGCTGACGCGCTCCTGCACGGACATGAACCGCGCGCGTCGCTCTTCCTTGAGCCCGGCGCGAACGTGATCGGGAAGCGCATTGGCGGTCGCCCCCTCCACCGGAGAATAGACGAAGCAGCCAACCCGATCGAGTTCCGCTTCCTCGAGAAATCCGAGCAACTCCTCGAACTCCCGTTCCGTTTCGCCTGGAAATCCGACGATGAATGTACTACGTATGGTGAGCTCCGGGCAGATCTCACGCCAGGCGCGGATTCGCTCGAGATTCCGCTCGCCGCCGGCAGGCCGCTTCATGAGCTTGAGGATCCGCCGGCTTGCATGCTGGAACGGAACGTCCAGATAGGGCAACACCTTTCCCTCGCTCATCAACGGTATGACTTCGTCGACGTGCGGATAGGGGTACACGTAGTGCAGCCGGATCCAGACGCCGAGCGTGCCTAGCGCGCCGGCGAGATCGGTGAGACGCGTCCGGACGGGACGACCTCCCCAGAACCCTGTTCGATAGCGCACGTCCACGCCGTAGGCACTCGTGTCCTGCGAGATCACGAGCAGCTCCTTCACGCCGGCGGCGACCAGGCGCTCGGCCTCGCCCATGATCTCGCCGATCGGGCGGCTGACCAGGTCGCCGCGCAGCGAGGGAATGATGCAGAAGGTGCAGCGGTGATTGCAGCCTTCGGAAAGCTTGAGATACGCGTAGTGCCTGGGCGTGAGCCGGATGCCCTGTGGAGGCACCAGGTCGACGAAAGGATCGTGCGGCCGCGGTTGCGCGGCGTGCACGGCCACCATGACCGCCTGCAGATCGTGCGGTCCGGTGACCGCGAGCACGCCCGGATAGGTCTGTCTGACGACGTCGCCCTTCGCTCCAAGGCAGCCCGTGACGATCACGCGGCCGTTCCGGGCGAGCGCCTCGCCGATCGCGTCGAGCGACTCCTCTACTGCCGGATCGATGAACCCGCAGGTATTGACGATGACGAGATCCGCGTCTTCGTAGCTCGGCGCCGTCCCGTAGCCCTCCGCGCGCAGCCGAGTGAGGATGTGCTCGGAATCGACGGTCGCCTTGGGACAGCCGAGCGACACGAATCCGATCTTGGGCGTCGACGCCATGACCCGGTCGCGCTCACGCCTTTTCGTCGGGTTCGTCCACCGGGGGCTTCTGATCCTCCCGCGCCGGCGGCTGGGCGAATCCGCCGAAGGCATTGAACATGTTGCGGGTCTGCGACTGCAGCTGATCCTGCATCTGCGCGAACATGTTCTTGCTCTGTTCCAGGTAGGTCTGCATCAGACTCTGCATCGCCGGCCCCTGGAACGTCAGGAACTGCGACCAGACCTCCTGGTTGCCCTTCGCAGAGTCGCCGTAGAGCGAGCGCGACTGCTCCTGCAGATTCTTCTGGATCTCCATGAACGCCTGGATGTTGCGCTCCAGGTAGTTGCCCATGATCCCCTGCATGGCGTTGCCGTAAAAACGGATGAGATGGGTCAGGGCATCATGCGAGAACATCGGCGACCCGGCCGACTCCTCTTCCAGGATGATCTGCAGCAGAATCTGGCGCGTGAGATCGTCGTTGGACTTCGCGTCCACGACCTGGAATTTCTCGTGCTTCAGCACCAGCTCCTTCACGTCCGCCAGCGTGATATAGCTCGACGTCTGGGTGTCGTAAAGGCGGCGGTTGGGGTACTTCTTGATCAATCGGACGGTTTCGGGCATCTTGCTTTCGATTCTCGCTGAATTCATTGAGCGCCTGCGGGATCGCAATGATGCCACCGACCGACCGACGGCACCGCTTGTACGTTTTGTTTCGGCAAGGATTCTGCCAGTATAGTTTACTGCATTGCAGCAAATCCTGATTTTCCCCTAACTTCCTTTCCCTATACGTTCGCAAGACCCTTCGTCAACCCTAAAGCAAGAGGCCCCTCATGACGAACTCCACCAAGCAGATGGCCGACTGGAACCAGGCTGCCGTCGAGGCCGCGATGAGCTACGCGCGGACCGGAATCGCGACCGCCGAGCAATTGCTCAAGCTCAATCTCGACGCCGCCCGTGCGACGATCGAACAGAACAGCAAGGCGACCCGCGAGATCCTTTCCACGAGCGATACCGAGCAGCTGATGGCGCTGCGCGGCCGGCTCGCGGAAACCAACATGCAGCAGGCCGCGGCTTACGCCAACAGCGTGTACGAGCTCGTATCCGACACCCAGGCCACGCTCGCGAAGATGTTCGAGGACGGTATCGCGAACTTTTCCAGGGACATTACCGAATCCGCCGACAAGCTCGGCAAGAACGCGCCTGGTGGGGAGATGCAGGCGGCGGCGCTCAAGACGACACTTGCCGCCACCTCCGCGATGATGGAAAGCCTCAACAAGGCCACGCGGCAATTCGCGGCGCTCTCCGAGGCCACCATGAAAGCGGCCGCGGAGCAGATGGTGCGCGGCGCGTCGAAGAAATAGCCCCACTCTTGCTCCAGTGCTTCCGTCTTCCCGCCTCACGCGGAGGCGCGGGGTACTGCGATCGTCCGGGCCGCGGCGGCGCGATTCGCGCCATTCGACCCGTTACGATTTCTCCGTTGCAATGCTTCCAGTGCAGCGACGGGATTGCAACTTCAATACATGTGCTGACCGCCGTTGATGGCGATGTTCGCGCCCGTCACGAAAGCGGCCTCTTCCGAGCATAGATAGATGATGAGACCGGCCACCTCGTCCGGCTTGCCGAGACGGCCCACCGGGATCTGGGGGACGATCTTGGTATCGAGGATTTCCTTCGGGATCGCCATCACCATCTTGGTGCCGATGTAGCCAGGCGAGATCGTGTTGACCGTCACGCCCTTGCGTGCGACCTCCAGCGCCAGCGCCTTGGTGAAGCCGTGCATGCCCGCCTTGGCTGCCGAGTAGTTCGTCTGACCGAACGCGCCCTTCTGCCCGTTGACGGAAGAGACGTTGATGACGCGGCCCCAGTTGCGCTCGACCATGCCATCGCATACCGGCTTGGTCATGTTGAAGACGCTATCGAGGTTGGTCTTCATCACGGCGTCCCAGTCGGGCTTGCCCATCTTCTTGAACGTCATGTCGCGGGTGATGCCCGCGTTGTTGACCAGAATATCGACGGGACCCACCTCCGACTCCACCCGCGCCACGCACTGCTGGCAGGATTCGAAGTCCGCAACGTCCACCGGGACCGGGTGAAAATCGTAGCCGTTCGACTTCATTTCCGCGTTCCACGCCGCAGCGTTCCTGTTGCCCGGCGAATGCGTCACCACCACCCGAAATCCCGCATCGTGCATCTTGACGCTGATCGACTCGCCAAGACCGCCCATACCGCCCGTGATCAATGCCACTCGATCTGCCATCTCTCTCCTCCTTCTTCCAGAATCCCCCGAGCGCCGTTCCTGGCCAATTATGGCACGCCTCCGCGCCGCCGCCCGGGGACAGCGACCATGTCAGTCCATGTGCAGGCCGCCGTTGATCGAAATGTTCGCCCCGGTGATGTAGCCGGCCTCCTCCGAGCAGAGATACGCAATCAGCCCGGCGATCTCCTCCGGCTCGGCAAGTCGCCCCATCGGAATGGACGCAACGATGTTCTGCAGGATCTCGGGCTTGATCGCGCGCACCATTTCGGTATTGACGTACCCCGGCGAAAGCGTGTTCACGGTGACGCCCTTTTTCACGACTTCCTGGGCAAGCGCCTTGGAAAAGCCGTGCATGCCCGCCTTGGCGGCCGAGTAGTTGGTCTGGCCGAACTGGCCCTTCAGCGCATTCACCGAGGACATGTTGACGACCCGACCCCAGCCGCGCTCCATCATGCCGTCGATCACCTGGCGGGTGACGTTGAACACGGAGTTGAGATTGGTGTTGATCACCGAATACCAGTCGCCGGGAGTCATGCGCCGGAACACGCCGTCACGGGTGATTCCGGCGTTGTTGACCAGCATGTCGACGGGGCCGACCACCGAGCGAAGCTGGTAGAACATTTCCGCGCAGGAATCGTACTTCTCGACGTTGCCTTCAGCCGAGTAGACGTCGTAGCCTTCGCTCCGCATTGCGCGCAACCACTCGTCCTTCGCTTCGTACCCGGGCAGGCAGTTCGCGACGACCTTGTGGCCGTCCCTGGCGAGCCGCTTGCAGATCGCCGTGCCGATGCCCCCCATTCCACCGGTCACGAATGCAACACGTTGAGCCATCCCTTGCTTCCTTCCCTCGAATTTAGGTCAATGCGCGCCTGCGGCGATTGCGGTCCCGCCGCAGGCTGCTCGCGTCCGGCGTTTCTAGCGCTCGATTGCCAGCGCCACACCCATTCCGCCACCGATGCAAAGCGAAGCAAGTCCTTTGTGGGCGTCCCTGCGGATCATCTCGTGGATCAACGTGACGAGGATCCGGCAGCCGGACGCCCCGATCGGATGGCCGATCGCGATCGCCCCGCCGTTGACGTTGATCTTCGCGGTGTCCCAGCCCATTTCCTTGTTCACGGCACAGGCCTGCGCGGCAAATGCCTCGTTGATCTCCATCAGGTCGAGGTCCTGGGGCTTCCAGCCGGCCTTCGTGAGGCACAGCTTGGAGGCAGGAACCGGGCCCATGCCCATTATCTGGGGATCGACCCCCGCCGATGAATAGGCCTTGATCCGGGCGAGGGGCTTGAGACCCAGTTCCGCGGCCTTCTTGGCCGACATCATGATCACCGCCGCCGCTCCATCGTTGAGACCGGACGCGTTGCCCGCCGTCACTGTCCCCTGCTTGTCGAATGCGGGCCGCAATGCGGCGAGCGCCTCGAACGTCGTGCCGTGCTTCGGATACTCGTCCGTATCGAACACGAGCGGGGCGCCCTTTCGCTGCGGGATCTCGACCGGCACGATCTCGTCCTTGAACCTGCCCGCCTTCTGCGCCTCCTCCGCCTTGCGCTGCGATTCGAACGCAAAACGGTCCTGCTCCTCGCGGGTGATGCCGTACTTCTTGGCAACGTTCTCCGCCGTCACGCCCATGTGATACTGGTTGTACACGTCCCACAGTCCGTCGACGATCATCGAGTCCTGCAGCTTCGCGTCACCCATGCGGAAGCCGCCGCGCGATCCCATCATCACGTGAGGCGCCAGACTCATGCTCTCCTGGCCGCCCGCAACCACGACTTCGGCGTCGCCGGCCTTGATCGCCTGCGCCGCGAGGTGGGTCGCTTTCAGACCCGAGCCGCACACCTTGTTGATGGTCATCGCGGGCACCATGTCCGGGATCCCCGCGCGAATGGATGCCTGGCGGGCCGGGTTCTGACCCATGCCTGCGGTCAACACCTGGCCGAGAATCACCTCGGACACCTGGTCGGGCTTCACGCCCGACTTTTCGAGCAGCTTCTTGATCAGGTGCGCCCCGAGATCCGACGCGGGAATTTTCGAGATCGCTCCATTGAAGCTTCCTACCGCGGTACGGGCCGCGGCGACTATCACGACATCAGACATGCGCTACCTCCTTCGCAAAGCTTCCGACTACTTCCGACCATATGGTCCACTCCTCACACCACCCGGAACTGCACGTAGCGTCCCGGTGCATTCTCGATTCGCCTGTACTTGCCGCCGCCCATTCGCTTCGGGGCCGGCTTCTCGCCACCCGCGTGCTGACCGATCCAGGCATTCCAGTCGCCCCACCAGCTGCCCTGCACCTCCCGCGCACCCGCGAGCCACGGCTCGGGCGACTCGGTGAGCACTTCGCTGGTCCAGTAGCTGCGGCGATTCTTCGCCGCCGGATTCACCACGCCGGCAATGTGCCCGCTGGCGCCCAGTACGAAGCGTACGCGCCCCTTGAGCATGCGGGTCGATGCATAAGCGGCTTTCCAGGGCACGATATGGTCCTCACGCGTGGCAAGTATGTAGACCGGCATGCCCAGCCTACCGAGATCGACGCGCTCGCCGCAAACCGTGAGCGCTCCCGGCTGGCGCAGCCGGTTCTCGAGGTAGAGATTGCGCACGTACCAGCAGTACATCGGCCCGGGCAGGTTGGTCGAGTCCGCGTTCCAGTAGAGAATGTCGAACGCGTCCGGCGCCCGGCCCTTCAGGTAGTTGTTGACGACGTAGGACCAGACGAGATCGTTCGCGCGCAGCATGGAAAACATGAACGCGAGATTGCGCCCTTCCATGATGCCGCCCCGGCCGATCTCTGCCTCCTTGGCCGCCACGAATCCTTCGTCCACGAATAGACCGATCTCGCCCGATTCGGCGTAATCGAGCAGCGTGGTGAGCAGCGTCAGGCTCTCGACCCAGTGCTCATCGCGCGCGACGAGCACTGCCAGCGCGGTCGCCAGAAGCGTACCGCCCACGCAGAATCCGAGCGCATTCACCTTCTCGGATTTCGCAATGCTGCGCGACGCTTCGAGCGCGCGGATCACGCCGTCGCGAATGTAGTCATCCCACGTCCGGCCCCCGATATCCGCGGTGGCGTTCCGCCACGACACGAGGAAAACGGTATTGCCCTGCTCCACCGCGTAACGCACGAAAGAGTTTTCCTGGGTCAGGTCCAGGACGTAGTACTTGTTGATGCACGGAGGGACGATCACCAGCGGCCGCGCGCGCACCACCTCGGTCGCCGGCTTGTACTGGATGAGCTGGATCAGCTCGTTCTCGAAGACGACGGCGCCAGGCGTTGCCGCGAGATTCCCGCCCACGACGAACGGGGTCTCGTCCGTGGTCGATATGCGCCCCTTGACGACGTCACCGATCAGGTTCTGCGTTCCGCGCGCGATCGTGTCGCCGTTCGTCTCGCGGGCGAGCCGCATCACCTCGGGATTGGTCGCGGCGAAGTTTGCAGGACTCGACGCCTCGATGAACTGCCGCGTGAAGAAACGCAGTCGTCCTCTTACGCGCGGCTCGACCTCCGCCGCTTCGACGAGCTCGGTCAGGAACCGGGCATTGAGAAGGTAATTCTGCTTGAGGAAATCGAAGTAGGCATCGTCGCGCCATTCGCCGGCGGCGAACCGCCGGTCGCCGGGGTCCGGGCGTGCCACGGGGTCGGGTGCTTCGCCACGCTGGCGCGCGAACATCGTCTGCCACAGCGTAGCCGTACGCTGATAGTGCGACGAATAGAGCTCGACGGCGCGTGCCGAGTGCGTGGACCACTCCGCAAACTGCCGGGAGACGTCGTTGTCCGATCCGTGCGAAAGCCATTGCAGCAGGCCCGTCACGACCGCCGCGACCGGCTGCAGCGCAGGATCAGACGAAGATGAGAAGGACGGCGGGGAAAAAGGTGGAAGCAAGTTTCCGTGCTGCAGTTGCGCATCGACGGAGGATTAACACTGCAGTATTGCACCGCACAATTTTGGTGTCAAGAACGAGTGTCAGAAGGGTCAAGATTGGGCGCCACGCATGCTCCGTCGGACGGGGTGTTTCGCAGCGGATCGATCAATCTCGGTGAGGGCGCGCGCCATACCGCTAAGATATCGCCATTTGTTTGAGCGTCTCGCACCCATCGATGCATATCGTCGCAATCGCCTGGCTCTTCGTGACGATCCTGATGGCACTGACCGAGCGCAGCGTCACCGCGGGATTGCTCACGTTCATCCTGTACGGACTCGCGCCGCTGACCTTGTTCTGGTGGGTCGTGGCGACCCCGAGGCGCCGTGCGCGCAACGCCGCCCGCAGCGATCACGACGCTTCAATGCGCGTGGAGCAGCGCGCCGGTGAGCCAGATCAGCAGCACTCCCGCCGCGATCAGTAGGATCTGTTGCGCGGTGGCGCGCAGTTCGGTTCGCTTGTGCAGGCCGGGGATGAGATCGGCGACGGCCACGTAGATCATGCTCGCCGCCGCGATCGAAATCAGGATGATCGACCATTCCTGCATCTGCTGGAGCGCAAGATACCCCGCGAGCCCGCCGACGACCATCGCGAGGCTCGAAAGCAGGTTGAGCGCGAACGCACGCGCACGGCTGTATCCCGAATGCAACAGAATCAGGAAGTCCCCGATCTCCTGCGGAATCTCGTGCGCGATCACCGCGGTGGCCGTGACAACGCCGAGCGAGGTGTCCTGCATGAACGCCGCGGCGACGAGCACGCCGTCCACGAAATTGTGAAAGCTGTCTCCAACCAGTATGAGCAGGCCCGATCTGCCAAAGTCGTGGCCGGCGTGCTCCTCATGGGTGTGATTGCGCGACTCCTCGTCGCCGATGTGGTAGTGCCGCCACAAGACGAGCTTTTCGAGCAGGAAGAATCCGAGGATGCCAAAGAGCAGCGCCGCAGCGACCTGGCGACTGTCCTTCGCATTCTCCAGCGCATGGGGCAGAATTTCGAGGAATGCCGCGCCGAGGAGTGCGCCGATCGCGAAGCTCACCAGGGCGCTGACCCACCGCTGCGGCGCGGAGAGCGAAAGGATGGCCGCACAGACGACCGACAGGATGCCCCCCGCGACGCACGCGACCATGATGTAACCGAGCGTTCCCATTAGCAAGGTGTTGAACTATTCCCGCCGCGGCGGCGTCGAGTGAAGAATTCCGCATTCAGGGCAAACCCCGGTCGCACGAACAAGGGGGCCGTGGGGGAATGGAAGGGGACCCCCTCACCCCTTCCGCCCCTTGTAAATCCCCCGGAACGAACAAGGGGTCGGGGAAGGGGTGGGACCCTTCCCTTCCCACCTGGCCTTGTATATCCCCTGCGTGCGTGCGTGGAGTTTCTTAACAAACTGTTAGTCCATCCAGATGAGCGTCGCCATGCGCCCGGTGGCGGGACCGTCGCGCCGATACGAGTAGAACTTGTCGGGCTCACGGTACGTGCAGAGGCCGCCGCCGTACACCGCGGTGACGCCGGCCGCGCCCAGCCGGCGCCGCGCGAGCGCATACAGATCTGCCTGGTACTTCCCCGGTGCCCGGTCTCGAAATGCCTCGCGCGCCCCCGGATCCGGTCGAACAAAAGATTCGTAGACGTCCGTCCCGACTTCGTAGGCTGCCTGGCTGATACCGGGCCCCAGCCACGCGAGCACGTCTGCTCCGGGCAGCCCCATCCGCGCGATCGTCGCCTCGATAATGCCGCCCGCCAGCCCCCGCCAGCCTGCGTGCGCGACCGCAACGACGCCTCCCGCACGCGCGGCGAGAAGGAC
>JBAVOG010000947.1:0-2436 GCA_049691875.1 Burkholderiales bacterium
GTCGCCGCCAGCCTCGCCAATGCGGAGACCGCTTCGGATCTGCTCGACGTGCCGTCGCCCGACCTCAACGAGCTGCGTGCAACGGTGGCGGACATCGTCGCCGACGATCGGCGCGCCGGCGACCTGATCCAGAAGCTGCGCCGCTTCCTGCGCCGCGGCGAGGTGCAGAGAGCCGAGCTCGACCTGCGCGAGCTCTTCGACGAGGTCCTGCGGCTCGTCGCCACCGAGGCGGCCGACAAGGGCATTGCGATCTCGCTCGACTTGCCTGCTGCGCTGCCGAAAGTCGTGGGCGATCGCATCCAGATCCAGCAGGTGTTGCTGAATCTCGTGTTGAACGGCTTCGACGCGGTCGCGGGGAACGAGGCCGGTGCGCGCCGGCTCACGGTGCGCGCCGATGCAACCGGCGCGGGCACCAGTATCGAGGTCGCCGACACCGGCCGCGGCATGGACGAGTCGACTCTCGCGAGGATCTTCCAGCCCTTCTTCACCACCAAGCCGGGCGGGATGGGGCTCGGACTCTCGATCAGCCGGACCATCGTCGCGGCGCACGGTGGAACGCTTTCAGTGCGCTCGACACCCGTACGCGGAACCACTTTCCGGGTCGAGCTCCCATCGCAGGAGTCGGACCATGCGATGCCGCCGCTGCGGCTCGCAGTCCCGCGCGGCGCCACAGGCACGGTCTTCGTCATCGACGACGACGCCTCCATGCGGCGGGCCATCGAACGTCAGCTCCAGCGCGAGGGCTTCACGGTCGAGACGTTCGAGTCGGCGCAGGCTTACCTGGACCGCGCACCCAGCGTGGACAACGCCTGCATCGTCAGCGACGTTCGCATGCCCGGACTGAGCGGCCTCGATCTGCAGGCCTCGCTCGCACAAGCGGATCACGATCTGCCGATCGTGTTCATCAGTGGTCACGGGGACATCCACACCACGGTGCACGCCATGAAGGCAGGCGCGGTGAGCTTCCTGGCGAAGCCGTTCACGAAGCGCGAGCTGCTCGGTGCGGTCGCGGAGGCGCTCGCGCGGAGCCGGATGCTCGCCACCGCCCGGAAACAGGACGGCGAGCTCAAGGCACGCTACGAGTCGCTCACGCCGCGCGAGCGGGAAGTCTTCACCCTCGTGGCGGCAGGTCTGCTGAACAAGCTCATCGCCGACCGTCTGGGCACCGCCGAGTCGACCGTCAAGATCCATCGCGGCCGCGTGATGGAGAAGATGGGCGCTGCATCGGCCGCCGACCTCGTCAGGATGGCCGAGCGCCTTGCCCTGTCGCTGCGAGAATCGGCGACAGGGTGAGCCACTGCAGACGATGAACCCGAAGCACAACGCCACCGTCGGCGCGTCGCTCGCCGCGCGATTCGCTGGTAGAGTCTTTGTCCGCCCGCTGGGGGCTCGCCATTGGAAGGTAGGACGATGAAAAAATGCATACGGTGGACGGCCGCACTGGCGGGGTTGGCGTTGCTTGCGCCGGCGGCGGCCCTGGCGCAGAGCGATACCGGCGGCTGGAAGTTCTCGATCATGCCTTATCTGTGGCTACCGAGCGTCGACGGCAAGTTGAACTACGGGCCGCCGCGCGCGGGCGGGGGAAGCGCCAATGTCGACGTGGACGCAAGCAGTCTGCTCAGCAATCTCGCCTTCGCGGCCATGATCGCCGGCGAGGCGCGCAAGGACCGCTGGCTGATCGGGACCGACCTCATCTACCTCGACCTGTCGAACGGAGACAGCAAGGTCAGCAGCGTCGACCTGAACCCGGGCACCGGTCCGATCAACATTGCCACGACCCAGTTGAACGTGAACGCGCAGGCCTCCATCAAGGGGGTGGTGTGGACCATGGTAGGAGGCTACGCCGCGGTGCAGGAGCCGAAGGCGAGCCTCGACGTCATCGGCGGTTTCCGCTATCTCGGCCTGAGGACGACGACCGACTGGCAACTGCTTGCAACGGTGACGGGGACCGGGCCCGGCGGCGCCAGCGCGAGCTTTCCGGCGGTGGGAAGCTCCGATCAATCGGACAACGTCTGGGCAGGCATCGTGGGCGCGAAGGGGCGCCTCAAGCTGGGCGAGAGCAGCTGGTTCGTGCCCTACTACCTAGACGTCGGGGGCGCATCCTCGCTACTGACGTGGCAGGCCGTCGCGGGAATCGGCTACGCCTATCGGTGGGGCGACGTGCGCCTCGACTACCGGTACCTCTACTACCGCCAGAGCGGCGACGGGCTGATCGACAACATGGCTTTTCGCGGTCTCGCATTGGGCGTGAACTTCGTCTTCTGAGCCGGCCGTCCGGCCCACGTCGTGGTAAGCGATGCCGGGCCGCTCTCCGCTCGGCAAGGTGAGCGCTGTCGATAGCACCAAGGTTGTATTTTCCGTCGCGCGGTGTGCGGCGAATACTCGCATTCAAGAACCCCCTGAGACCGGAGCCGCTTCGCTCGCGCCATGCAAGAT
>JBAVOG010000948.1:0-6306 GCA_049691875.1 Burkholderiales bacterium
GCCGGTCAAGTGTGCTCCTCCTGGAATCGCTTCTCCGGCGAACCCAATTGCGTGTTCAGTGTACCCTGGCGACAGCCGCCGTAAAGCCCCGCCGCCGTGCTGCACGGCAACAAGCCATCGCACAAGCTTGCGCCGGAAAACGGATCAGGATCACGCCCGCAGACTCGCGGTTCGCTGCGAAGACCTGCTGCCCAAAATCCTTGTCTTCGGTGAGGAGCACGCGCCCCTCCTGGACCGAATAAGCGATCACTTCTTCGTCGGTCCCGCCCGGTAGACGCTCGACAACAGCCAGGACATCGTAGCCGGCCGCTCACAACGCCCGTACAGCCGAGAAGTCGCAGCTCTCGTCGGCGAGAAATCTGACGGTCACCGGGCCGCGCGCCGCCGGGGCTCAGTCGCTCGCCGCGGTTTCCTCGTGCGCCACGGTATCCGCCGCAAACAGCATCGCCGCACGAAGATCGTCGCGAGTGAGCTTGGGGTACGCGTCGAGAAGATCGGTCTCGGTTGCGCCCTCGCCGAGCTTGCGAAGGATGAGCTCGACCGGGATCCGAGTGCCACGGATCACCGGCTTCCCCAGCATGATCTTCGGATTGATCTCGATTCGCTCATTAGTCCCCATCGGGCCTCCGGATGCCAAGTCGTTGGGCGAAACCGCCGCTGAAGCGGCTAAGGATAGCACTGCCTGATTGGCACACTGGCTGCAAGACGATGGGATTTAGCGTCTTCGTGCGCGCTAACGTCTTGATGCTGCTGGTGGGCCCGCTTGGATTCGAACCAAGGACCAAAGGATTGTGACCCGGGGCGGGCGAACGCGCTGCTAGTCTTCTCAACTACCTGCAACGCCTGCCAACGCTTTTTCGCGCCACACGGAGCCGCGCAAAGTCCCGCCAGGATCACACGTTGGTACGAAGCTGGCCACACTCCAGGGAGTGGCGAGAATGCGAGCCCCGGGGCATCGGAACCGAAGCTCGCCACTTGAGCTACCAGCCTGGGCAGACTCCCGGGCGTGGCGACGATCCGAAAGCTTCGTCGGCGCGGACCGCCTCCGGACGCCGAGACGATGCAACTCATCGCGGAAGAGCGACGCGAGCATCCGACCCGCGCCGAGCGCGCGCTGGCGGTGATTCTGGGCGATTTGAACGAGGGCGCGCTTGAAGGGAGGTTTCGTCGCGAATGGGTCTGCGGCGAGAGGTGGATCGTGGACTTCTACTTTCCCGAAGTGCGCCTCGCCACCGAAGTCGACGGCGGTTACCACCGATCAACGGTTCAGCGCAGTTGGGACCTGTTCAAGAAGAGCGGGCTCAGATCGGCGGGAGTCACGCTCTTACGCCTGACCAACGAGGAGGTTTTCGGTGATCGGGCACGACTGCTCGGAAGGCTTCGGCACGCCTGGTGGAGTGCGTTGCGCAGTGCCAGCTCGGCTGAATGGCGGTCGAGGGCGCCGGAGGAAACCCCCGAATCATGAGTTCGAGCTCAATCCGTAAGTCATTGATATTTGGCCCGCCTTCACCCGATCGGTCCGTTCCGGAACCGGTCCGGTCCCCCGCATCCTTTCTGTGTCGACATTTGATATACAATCTCCTGCGTATATCTAGGGCAGCCGGAGGTAGCACGATGCAAGTTTCGAAGTGGGGAAACAGCCTGGCAATACGACTGCCTGCGGCCGTGGTCAAAGCGCTGGCGCTAAAGGAAGGCGACGAGATCGAGGTCCATATCGCCGGCGCGCGCATGTTCGAAGTGCGCCGACGCCCCGGGACACGCGAGGTCGTGGCGAGGCTGAGGAAGTTCCGCGGGCGCCTGCCCGCGGACTTCAAGTTCGACCGGCTCGAAGCGCATGACCGCGGCTGATCAGTTCTTCGATACGAACGTTCTGCTCTATCTGCTTTCCGTCGACGAGGCGAAGGCAGATCGTGCGGAAGCAAGGTTGTCGGGGGGCGGGGTCGTCAGCGCACAGGTGTTGAACGAGTTTGCGTCGGTGACCTTGCGCAAGCTGAACATGACGATCGCAGAAACGCGCGAATCACTCGCAGTCATTCGTGCCGTCTGCAAGACTGTGCCGCTCAGTGAAGAGACACACGACAAGGGCCTAGAGATCGTGGAGCGGTACGGCTTGGCGGTGTATGACGCGATGATTGTTGCATCGGCGCTCCTGGCCGGATGCGAGACGCTGTGGTCGGAGGATATGCAGGACGGTCAGGTTCTCGACGGACGGCTGACCGTCAGGAACCCCTTTCTTTGAGTCCGGGGTCGCCGCGCAGGCCGACTTCGCCATCGGGCATGAGGACTTCGTCCACCGCTGAAACGGCTTGACTTCCCCAGTGAGCATCTACGCAACGCAGTGGGCGCTGCAGTTCCCTCGCTCCGGCGACTTCCATTCCAGTTGTGAGTGGGTGACAGTCCTTGCGCAAGCCGTGCCCGCGGATGTGGGTGCTCGCGCCGCCGGTGCATACGCTGTTTTCCTGCCGCCGTTTCCGAACTCGGTCGCGAACGATCTTTGGGCGGTCGTGTTTGTCGTGCAGGGCGCAGCGAAAGGCACTGAACGGGCCGCCCAGGAATATATTGCACCGCTACTGATTCTGTCCGGTAAGGAATACGCCGCGATGCCCTTTGGCGTGCTCCACGCGAAGCTCTGTGACGCGCTGCGCGGCGACCGGCCCCGAGTGGTGGCCGAAGTGTTGGCGCCCGACCGGACACCCCGGCTGGTTTTCGACGATGGCTCCATCGCGGACGTGGTCAAGCCTCGCGAGCCCAAGCATTGATCAGCGAGCTGGGCGCGCAAAGCTCAGGCGCGTGATGACGGAAGTGGGCCCGCTTGGATTCGAACCAAGGACCAAAGGATTATGAGCCGGGGCGGGCAAACGCGCCGCTACTGTTATCAACTACCTGCAACGCCTGCCACCGTCTATTTGCAGCAGAACAAAGGCCGCTAAGGCCCAATCACGCCGACGCGCTGGTACAAAATTGGCCACACGCATCGTGCGCTATCGACAAACCCGGGCCACTTTGGCTCAGGCGTGCAGCGCCTCGATTGCGGACTCTGGATTGGAGGCGCACCGATAGCGTCCGGCCAAGTCTTCGCGACCCGCCATCGCTGCGCCGGTGCAGCGCCGGCGCAGCGATGACCGTTGCGTGGCGATCGAAGTCGCTTTCGGTGAGCGCCCGCGGACCGTCGTCAACCAGCGGCTGCCGGGCGGGGGATAACGACTGCGGCCCCGATCATACGCGAAATCATTGCTTTACCATTATATTTCGCATACGATCGGGGAATGTCCGCTCTCGCCGGTTTCCTGGACCAGCAGCTCGCGCGTGGCCGCGCCTATTTCTCCCGAAAAGAGGCGCTGGACGCGCTCGGTGCCGCCCCGCAAAACCTTGCTGCGGCGATCAGCCGCCTCGTCAGGAAACGGCGCCTCGCCAATCCACGGCACGGCTTTTACCTGATCCTACGGCCCGAGGATCAACCGCGCGGCGCGCCGGACCCGGTGCGATGGATTGACCCCCTGATGAAACATCAGGGCATCGACTATCGAATCTCATTGCTTCGAGCGGCGGCCTTTCACGGCTCATCGCACCAGGCGGTGATGGTGTTTCAGGTGATCGTTCCGAAACAGCTGCGAGGCTTCGAAATTGGCCGGCACCGCCTGCAGTTCATATACCAGGCGCCGCACGCCTTCGCCCAGGCCAATCAACCCGAGTGGCTCGCGCAGATGAAAAGCGAAGCGGGCTTCGCCAAAGTGGCGGGCGTTGAATTGACACTCCTGGACTGCGCCCGCTACCTCCATCGGGCCGCGGGCATCAACGGCGCGGCGCAGATCGCGAAGGACTTGGGCGGCAAAGCCGAACCCCGTCGGCTGGCCAAGCTGGCCGGCATTTATGAAAACTCGTCGGTCCGGCGCCTCGGTTACCTGCTCGAGCTAGCCGGACATGCACTTCAGGCGAAGGCGCTGGAGCCGTTCGCGAGAAAAGCAAAATCCTTGAAACCACTGGACCCGGCGGCGAAACCACTGGTGGCTTCACTCGTCCCGCCGGAGCAAAAGAATACCAAGTGGATGTTGCTCATCAACGAGCAGGTGGAGATCGAGGGTTGATCCCGCGTGCCTACCTGCAGGAATGGAGCGCGAAGGCGCCGTGGCCGGACCTCAGGCAGGTCGAGCAGGACCTCATCATCTGTCGCGCACTCTGCGATCTGTTCAACGCGCCAAGGCTGAAGGGCAGGATCGCACTTCGGGGCGGCACCGCGATCAACAAGCTGCTATTCCGCCAGCCGCTGCGCTATTCGGAGGACATCGATCTAGTGCAGGTGCGTCCAGAGCGGATCGGTCCGACGATCGATGCGGCCCGTGAGGCGCTCGCATGGCTCGGAGATTGCATTCGTGATCGTGCCGGCCATTCGATTCATCTCATCTTCCGGTTCACTCCCGAAGCGGCGCCCGACACGGCGCTCGGCCTGAAGGTCGAGATTAATACGCGCGAGCACACAAGTCTGTTCGGCTTGAAGACCTATCCGTTCGAAGTCGTCAACGACTGGCATCAGACCAGGGCAGAGATCGTCTCTTTCGAGCCGGAAGAACTTTTCGCGACCAAGCTCCGCGCGCTTCTCCAGCGCCGCCAGGGCCGGGACCTGTTCGATCTCAGCGAGGGGCTCAAACAGCTTAGCCTCGACGCGGAGAAGGTGATCGCGTGCCTGCAGCACTATCTGGAGCTCGAAGGCCACCCCATCTCGCGCGCCAAAGCCGAGCGGCGGATGCTGGAGAAGCTCAACCGCAGCCTGACCGAGGATGTCGATCCTTTGCTTCCGGCCGGGGTCCGATTCAGCGACGAAGATGCGACCGAGGCGTTCGGGAGAGTTTGGAAGGGGCTCATCGTCCGCATCATGGGCGAAGCATGGAAGCTGACGGAGAAGGCGGTTGAAGAGCTGCGCGAAAAGAAGTATCCGAAGCTCCTGAAGTGAAGTTGAGCGGGCGCGGATCAGCCGCCACCCCCAGAAAACCCGTCAGAAGCCCAGCCTTTCAAGGCCCCGCGCCGACGCAAGATGCACTACCTTCCCTGGCGTTGCCCGCGGGTTTCTTACCGCAGCAACCCGGGAGCTTCCGCCACCGAGCGCGCACAGGCCGCTGAAGGGAAGCAAGAATCTCCGAGCACCAGGGCGCACGCGTGGCGGCATCGCCGCGCGCGGCTTCCCCGCCTTGGCCGCGCGCGCGTCGCGTAACCCTCTCGCGCGCACCCACACACTCTTCCGAGTCCAGTCGTCGGCGCGACGCACGCGTCCGCAAGCGATCCACGCCGGGCGCTAATCCGGGGATCCGCGCACGCGGACTCTTTCACAGCGAGAGGCACGGACTACGCTCGTTCAACGAATCAGCGCACCGGAGGATCGCCATGCGAACACTCAACCTCAAGCAGGCGGCCGCCTTCCTCAACATGCACCCGGTCACGGTGCAGGAACGGGCGCGCGCCGGAACGCTGCCCGGTGCGAAGCCTGGCAAGTGCTGGGTCTTCCTCGAGGAGGATCTTGCCGCCTATCTCCGCGCTCTTTCTCCTTCCACCCGGCAGGCGTTGCAGGGTGACGTGAAGGAACCGATGGCATGTCACTCTACAAACGCAAGGGCTCACCTCAATGGTGGGTTCGATTTACCCACAACGGACGACGCATACGAAAGAGCGCTGGGACTGCGGACCGGCCAAAGGCGCAGCAGTACCACGATCGACTGAAGGCGTCCCTGTGGGAGCAGGACCGGATCGGCGTGAAGCCGAGCCGCAGTTGGAACGACGCCGTGGTGAAGTGGCTGCGGGAAACGAGTCACAAGGCAACGCATGCGCAAGATGCCGCCAAGCTGTGCTGGCTGGACAAGTACCTGGGTGGTCGGCCCCTCGGGCAGATCACGCGGGACGAGATCGGCCGGATCGGCGACATCAAGGCGCGCGCGACGAGCGGCGCCACGGCGAATCGCACCCTCGCGCTGATTCGCGCGATTCTCAGACGGGCTTGCTACGAATGGGAATGGATCGACAAAGCGCCGAAGGTGCGGATTTTCAAGGAGCGCAAGCGTCGCATCGGCTGGATCACGCGCGTCGATGCGGAGCAAGCTAGCGCCTTGATCGTGCTGGTGGGCCCGCTTGGATTCGAACCAAGGACCAAAGGATTATGAGCCGGGACGGGCAAACGCGCTGTTAGTGTTATCAACTACCTGCAACGCCTGCCACCTTCATTCGCAGCGGCAATACGCCATACAAAGCCTCATCGTATCGGCGCGCTGGTACAAAGTAGGCCACACGCGTCGAAGGCGTTGGGGCGCGAAATGGCGGACG